>CAXNEN010000136.1:0-4904 GCA_964201505.1 Opitutales bacterium | reverse complement strand
CTACAACGGACTCTTCGAAGTGACGAGCCACTCGACCGACCCGGCAATCATCCGCCCGCGCCTCCTGCCGCCGAAGATTGTGGCGATCGCCCAGCTGGTCTTCCTCAAGCGCTGCGCTACCTGAACGCCATGCCCGACGAACGTCCCCCTCATCGCGACCCCCTGCACGGCGTCACCCTGCAGAAACTCCTCGAGTCGATGGTCGCGAAATACGGCTGGCAGGAACTCGCCCATCGTATCCCGATCCGCTGCTTCATGTTCGACCCGACGATCAAGTCGTCGCTCACCTTCCTGCGCAAGACCCCCTGGGCCCGCGAGAAGCTCGAGAACTGGTACGTCGGCGACGTCCGCAAGTCTCAAGGCTTCGGGCTCTGAGCCGCGCACGCGCGGCGGGGTGCTGCTGGCACGATAACCCACATTGAAATCTGGCAGGGGGACCCAAGGATACCCTCACACCCATGAGCACCCGTCGCGACTTCCTCCGCCAAAGCACACTGCTGGGCACCACCCTCGCGGCATCTTCCCTCTTCGGCCAGGTTGGCTTCACGACTCCGGCGCGAAAGGTGCGCGTGGCGATTGTCGGCGGCCGCTTTGGCCTCAGCTTCCAATTCCATGAGCACCCAGACTGCGTCGTCGAGGCGGTGGCCGAACTCCGTCCCGAGCGCCTCGCGGCGCTGCAGAAAGTTTACAAGTGCGCCAAGGGATACCCTTCGCTCGAAGAGATGCTCAAGGACCCCAAGGTCGAGGCGGTCTTCCTCGCCACGCCCGCGCCGGATCACGTCCGCCATGCCCTGCTCTGCCTCGCCGCGGGAAAGCACGTGCTGAGCGCCGTGCCCGCCGCGATGACGCTCGAGGAATGCGGCCAGCTCGCCGGAGGGGTGAAGAAATCCGGACTCACCTATATGATGGGCGAGACCAGCTGCTGGCAGCAGCTCACGATCTCGGCCCGCAAGTTCCAGGCCGAAGGGCGCTTCGGTCATCTTTACTACACGGAATCGGAATACCACCACCCCGGACTCGAGACGCTTTACTTCGAGAACGGTAAGCGTACCTGGCGCCACGGCCTGCCGCCGATGCATTACCCGACCCACTGCACCTCGCACCTGCTCAGCGTCACGGGCGAACGGCTGACGGAAGTCGTCTGCCACGGCTGGGGCGACGAGCACCCAATTGTGAAGGACAACGCCTATCACAACCCCTTCTGGACAGAGACAGCGCTCTTCCGCACCGACCGCGGCAATAGCATGCGCGTGGCGATCTGGTGGCGGGGCGCCCAGAAAGGCGGCGAACGCGCCCGCTATTTCGGCGACAAGATGAGTTTCTATTTCAGCGACCCCACCGGTACCACCGGCCCCTCGATCGTCCGATCCGAAACGAAGACCGAGAAGGACAGCGGCGGCTTTGAACGTTCGTCGCAGATCCTCGAGAAGTACGCGGAGGTCAAATGGTGGAAGACTGACATGCTGCCTGAACCGCTGCGCCACGACAGCGGCCACGAAGGCTCGCATTGCTTCATCACGCATGAGTTCATCGATGCGATTGCCAAAGGCCGCAAGCCGTTCGTCGGGATCGACGAAGCCCTCGCCTACACGGTACCAGGCATGATTGCTCACCAGTCCGCGCTCAGCGGCGGCCAGTCCTTAAAGATTCCGGTCATCACGGGCTGAAGCATCGGGGTGGACAGACCCCGGCCCGTCCCTAGCCTCGGGCGATGGACTTCTCGCAGCTGCTGCAACAGGGTACCGCTCACGCTTGGCTGTATATTCCGGTCGCTATTCTCCTCGGTGCGCTGCACGGGCTCGAGCCCGGCCATTCGAAGACCATGATGGCGGCTTTCATCATCGCCGTGCGGGGCACCGCTTGGCAGGCCGCCTTGCTCGGCTTCTGCGCCGCGCTCTCGCACACGTTCATCATCTGGATCCTCGCCGGCCTCGCGCTCCAATACGGCTCCCACTGGAACGTCGAGCAGACCGAACCCTATTTCCTCCTCATCAGTGGCCTCATCGTCATCGGCATGGCGGTGTGGACGATCATGCGCCTGCGCGAAGAGCAAGGACACCACCATCATCATCACGGCGAAGGCGACCACACTCACGACCATCATCACGGCCACGAGGACGAGGATGCGCACGCCCGCGCGCACGCAGCGGATATCCAGAAACGTTTCGCGAATCGGCAGGTCACCACGGGACAGATTGTAATCTTTGGCCTGACCGGCGGTCTCATGCCCTGCCCCGCCGCAGTCTCGATTTTGATCGTCTGTCTGCAGCTCAAAGAATTCTCCCTCGGCTTCAGCATCGTCGCCGCGTTCAGCTTCGGCCTCGCCCTCACCATGATCTCCGTCGGCGTACTCGCCTCGTGGGGCTTCCAGAAGCTCGCCGAAAAGTCCGGCTGGTTCAGTCGCATCGCGCATCGCGCCCCTTACGTCTCTTCTTATCTTCTCATCGCCCTCGGAATGGCCTTCGCGTTCCGCGGATTGGCGATGATGAAGTGACAAAGGCGACGGTTCGGTGACGAAGGTGACAGGCTTGTTGTATTAATGGCGGCTTGATTACCGAATGACTCCGCTTGTCACGGTCGCACGCCGCTTGTGTCGATTGCGGCAGAAGTGACCTTTCGGTGTATGACGCAGCCGACACAAATCTGACGCCGTTCCGTTGAGACGTAAAGGTATGGTGCTCGTCCCTACTCATGAAAAACATCGCACGCCTGTTCCTCGTCGCCGCGGCCACCACCGTCTCGCTCTCCGCGCAGAGCTTGATTCAGGGCCCGTCCAGTTCCCAGACCTCTTACCTTACGCCCACCGCATTCGGCTGGTCCGCGACGGCCATCATGACCGTCGGAGATCGCGTCGGCGGCCTGGCCAACGGCTACATGTTCGCCGGCATCCCCGACGGCCTCGGTGCTTACTCGAACAACGACGGCACGATGACCGTCCTCGCCAATCACGAGATCGGCGCCACTCAGGCTACCACCCCTGTGCTCCTCGGCACCGCCCGCGCCCACGGCGCAGCTGGCGGCTTCGTCTCCAAGTGGGTGATCAACACCTCGACCTGGCAGGTCGTCTCCGGCGGCGACTTCGTCACGTCCCCGACCAACCAGATGATGTGGGATACCACCGCCAACGCCGGAGCAGGCAACTGGGTCGCCCGTACCTCCAGCAACCCCTACGCCTACCTCCGTCCCTGTGCCGCAGACCTCCCGAAGCTCAGCGCCTTCTGGGATGCGAGCACCTCGACGGGCTACGATGGCCTGATCTTCATGAATGGCGAAGAAACCGGCGCCGAAGGCAAGGGCCTTGCATGGATTGTGACCGGCACCGACGCCGGCAAGGTCTACGAGCTCCCCCACCACGGTAAATACTCCTGGGAAAACAATGTCGCGCGCTCCAGCTACGGCTCGACGCCCGGCGCCACCAATCTCCTGCAGACGGTCACCGTTGGCACGGATGACACCACCCCAGGCGAAGTCTATGTCTACATCGGCGCCAAGATCAACACCGGCAACGCTGTCCAGCGCGCTGGCTTGGCCAACGGTCTAACCTACGGCCTCAAGGTGCTGACCTCCACGGGTTACACGGGAGACATCCTCTTCGAGAATCTCACGGGGATTAACGGCACCTTCGGCCTGGCTCAGATCTTCGACAACGCGACCCTTCCGAACAAGACAGGTGCACAATTCCAGACCGAGTCACTCCGCCTCAAGGTAACCCAGTTCGCCCGCCCCGAAGACGCCCAGTGGCTCGACCACGACTCCCTGGTCTTCGCCACCACCGGCGCGACGGTGAACAGCGTGGCCAACATCACCTCCAAGATCTATCAACTCGACTTCAATAGCGACCCCACCAACGGCATCCTGACGACCGGCGGCAACATTAAGGTGCTCGTCGACAGCGCCAGGCTGACCGGCAAGGACGGCGCCAAGGCTGCCAGCTTCGACAACATCACCATCGGTGATGACGGCCTCCTCTACATCCAGGAAGACCCAGGGAGCAAAGAATACATCGCCAAGCACTGGATTGTTAACCCCCTCGCCGGCACTCAGGCCCAAATTGAAGCCACAGCCGTGCAGATCTTCGAATCGGACCGTAGCCGTTTCACCACGGGCGCCGTCAACTTCCAGACCATCGACGAAGAACACTCTGGCATCGTCGACATCACCACCATCGTCAATGATGGCATCGCCGGCAGCCAGTGGTTCCTCGTGGCCACCCAGAACCACGCCGCCGCCACCGGTGCCAACGCCGCGACCCTCGTCGAAGGCGGCCAGTTCATCGCCCTCAATAAGCGCGCCGGTACATCGAGCGCCATCGTTGGCAATGTCATGACCCTAGATAATGGTGGAGAGATCGTGGCCAATGGTGCTGCTATCACCCACAACGTCGCCCTCACCGGCACGGGCGGCGTCTTCAATACCTCGGCCGCCACCTCCGCCTCCGGTGCCATCGGCGGCACGGGCGGCCTCTGGAAGAACGGCACGGGCACCCTGACCCTCACCGGCGCCAACACCTACACCGGTAACACCAATGTCGAAACCGGTAAGCTTGTCGTCAACGGCTCGCTCGCCTCGTCCGTCCGCATCCTCAAGAACGGCACCCTCGGCGGCACCGTGGTGATCAATGGTAACCTGACCAACCTCGGCAAGCTCGCCCCCGGCAACTCCCCCGGCACGACCACGATTGTCGGCAACTATATCGAAGCCGGCTCCCTCGACATCGAAGTCTGGGGCCTGACCGCGAACACGCAGCATGACCAAGTGGTCGTCTCGGGCACCGCGACCTTCCAGGCCGGCAGCACCCTGATGGTCACGAAGACCGGCGGCACCTACGACCTGACCCGCACGCAGTCTGTCCTCGCCGTCAGCTCCCTCGCCTACTCGGGTTCGTTCACGAACCTCGACCGTGG
>CAXNEN010000135.1:0-4939 GCA_964201505.1 Opitutales bacterium | reverse complement strand
GCGAGCACGGTGGCGGCCTTGCCGGTCTTGCCGACGTAGACGGCGTAACCGGCGGCGGCAGGCACGGCGGCGCCTTCGTTGCTACTGACGTTGATCATCGAGCGGCCGATGCTGGTCTGTGGCAGGAGGCGTCGGAAGGCGAAGAACTCGAGCGTCAGGACGACCAAGAACACGACGCAGAACACTGCGCAGGTGAGGCCACCCGCCTCCGCCGAAAGATAGATGCCGGCGAAGGAGACGACGGCACCGAGGAAACCAAGTAAGACCGTCGGAAGAAAGAACTCCGCGCCGATCAAGACTAAGCCGGCAGCGAGCAGACCGATTGGCAGGATCAAGGAAACCTCTTCAGGGGAGGCGGCGAATAGCATCATACGACTAATGATGTCGGCCCCCTTCCCTCTTTCCAATCTTTTCTGGCCCACCCGCCTTACAATAAGGGAAAAACCCTGTAATCTCCGCCGCACGCTTGCGGGCCGAGCACGGCCCGCCCTATGCTCGGCCATGGCCAAAAAACCGCCCGCCCCCCGCCGCACCCCCATCAAGGAAGCGCACCACGTCCTGCAGGACGCCCTGCTCAAGGCCGGCCTGGGCGGGGGCAAGGACAGCCAGCTCCATAAGCACGGGGAGATCGCCAAGTCGCTCGGTGTCTCTCCCTCGATGCTCTACAAGTGGCGTGAGCCGGCCACGCAAGGCAGCGGCCAACCTAATCCACTGCACCGCACCGCACTCCTGGTCGACCTCACCGGCGATACCCGCATCGTGGACTGGCTCGCCCAACGGGCCGGCGGCCAGTTCACCCCGGTCGAGAACGAAAATCCGGCCGGCAACCTCGACAGGGCGGCGAACGCGCTCGTCCGTGAGTTCGGCCTGCTCATCGCGGACGTCGCCGACGCGAGCGAAGACCATCGCATCACTGCCGACGAGACGCAGGAACTGCGCGAAAAGTGGAATGGCATCCGCAAGCGCACCGAAGCCTTCGTGCGCCGGTGCGAAAAAGGCGACTTCGGGCCCAAAGGTTGAGCGATTTCGCTTTCACGTCCGCCGTAGAAAGGTAACCAGAAGCCATGGCCGAATTCACCATCCGCCCCTACGGCGACCCGATCCTCCGGGCCAAAGGCGATTCCGTGAAGGAGTTCGGCCCCGCCCTCCGCTCCCTCGGCGACGCGATGCTGAGCGCGATGAAGACCGCCAAAGGCATCGGCCTAGCGGCCCCGCAAGTCGGCCTTTCCTTGCAGCTCTTCGTCATGAATGTACACGACGAGGACTTCCTCCCGGTGCTCGACGGCAAGGCCCGGTCGTCGGAAGACATCATGCCGATGCTCCTCGCCAACGCGACGGTGGCCGTTCCGGCCGGCGAGCCCGACATCTACACCGAGGGCTGTCTATCCTTTCCCGGTATCACCGGCGACGTCGAGCGCGTCGAACGCGCGATTGTCCGCTACCGCGACGCCGACGGCGCCCCGCACGTGCTCGAATGCACGGGCCTACTCGCCCGCTGCGTCCAGCACGAGCATGACCATTGCCAGGGCGTCCTATTCATCGATCGCATGACCCGCCCGCACCAGCTACTGTCCGCGGCCAAGGTGAAGAAACTCAAGCGCGCGACGACGATCGAGATGAAGGCCGCCCGCAAGCAAGCCTGATCACTTTGTCGCCGCAGGGGCTCCGACTTTCAGTGTCAACTGGCCGACTTCGACGCCTTCGGCCCCGTTCGGGATGCTCGTGATCTGGAAGGCACTCACTCCGGCAGGCGACGTGACGGTCGTGGCGCGCCACTTCGCACGCACACCTTCGTTGCCGGCAGGTCCGCCGCCGGCAACGATCACCACGTAGGGTGCCGCGGCGATGCCGAGCTTCGACTGCGTGATGGAAAGATGGGCGAGCAAGGCGGAGCCAAGCGGGTGGCTCGCGCGGTCGAAACCAAGCACCCAATCGCCGCTTTCCGCGAGACGGGGAAGGAGGCTACGCTCGTCACGTAAGGACACTTCGCAGACACCGGTCGGGGGCGCGAGCGCCCCGACATCGGTATAGGTGACCTCTGATCCGATCAGCCGCATGGTGAAGGCGTCCGCAAGACGCAGGAAGAACAGGCCGCGAGTTCCATCGGCGGACAGGGCGTAGTATTCTGCCCAGAGGATGGCGACCTGCTTGGGCTCGGTCGCGGGCTTCAGGCCTTTGCCTAAGGACGCAGCCGCCGGAGCGACCGCTGGGATATAGGCATAGCCATCGGCCGGCAATGGCGCGATGAGGCTGTCATCGCCCTTGCTCCAGGCGTTACGGATGGCAGCGGAAATCTCCGGAGGATGGGTGAGTTTCCCGTCACCCAGCAGGCTGATCGCACCCAGCAGGTGGACCTTGGTGAAGCCAGTGTCGCGCGCCTGTTTCTGGAGCCGAGCGGCGGAAGACGTCACGACCCCACTCCAGGCGACCGGAGCCAGTTCGACAGAAAAATCGATCGGCTTGGTCTTTTCGGCAGCACGGAAGGCGGCGACGGCGCGCAGACGGACCAGCGAAGGCAAAGCCTGCTGAATCTGCACATTGCCTTCATCGATCAGCTTCTGGGTCCGGGCCTTGACCTGCTCTGGCGTCTCGGCGAGCCCGCCGAACTTCGGGGTGTTCGCGGCCACGGAACCGCCTCCGCTCGTCTTGAGGATACTCAGCCCGATCTTGACGCGGGTCTCACCGGCCGAGTGAAGTCGCATCGAGTTATTCCACTCGACGAGCTCGTTGGGCTTAAGGTAACGGACGACCTCCGCATCCAGCACAGGTGGCGGCGGCGCCACCTCGCCGGCGGCGATCAACATCAGGGAGGCGAGGAGGACTTTCATACGGAAAGGTTCAGGACTCGTCGAACTTACGGGCGAACAACGCATCCATCTCTCCGAGGAGAGCGGCGCCATCCTTGCCGCGGACCGAGAAGCGAAGCTTCGAGCCTTGGCCAGCGGCCAGCATCATGAGACCCATGATGCTCTTGCCGTTCACGGACTCCTCGTCCTTGGAGACGGTGATTTCGATGTCCGGATAGCGGTTAGCCAGACGGACGATTTGGGCCGCTGGGCGGGTGTGGATGCCCATCCGGTTCTGGACGGTGAATTCTCGGGCTAAAGCCTCGTGGGTTTCTTCCATATAAGAGATCGTTCCTGAGACTGACTCAGGATAGAGGAAAAGGGAGGATGGCGGCAAGGCGGGTCAAGGCAAATTGAGCCGAAGGGAGGGGACGCTTGACCTTCCCCGCCAGACCCCTCCAATCAAACCAAACGAACTACCGTGGCCAAGCCCGCTGTCCTTACCCACCCAGAATCCCTGAAGCGCCCTGCCGGTCCTTCGGAATACGCCAAAGATCCGGTCAATGCATCCATGTCAAAGGCCGAGAAGATCGCCCTTTACACCAAAATGGCTCGTATCCGCCATTTCGAGCAGCGCTGCATCCGTATCTACCAGCAGGGTAAGATCGGGGGATTCCTCCACCTTTACGTGGGTCAGGAGGCCGTTGCCGCCGGTACGATCTCCCTCCTTGGTAAGCACGACCATATTATCACGGGTTACCGCGACCACGGCCACGGACTAATGGTCGGCATGGGCATGAACGAGTGCATGGCCGAACTGACCGGCCGCGTCACCGGCTGCTCCCAAGGCAAGGGCGGCTCGATGCACTACTTCGCCCCCGATAAGAACTACTGGGGCGGCCACGGTATCGTCGGCGGCCAAGCCCCTCTCGGCACCGGACTCGCCTACGCAGTCAAATACATGGGCCTGAAGGGCAGCTGCCTCGTCTACATGGGCGACGGCGCCGTCAACCAAGGCGCGGTCCATGAAGCCTATAACCTGGCCTCCCTCTGGGACCTGCCGGTCATCTTTGTCGTCGAGAACAACGGCTACTCGATGGGTACCTCCCAGGAGCGCTCGACCGCCCACCCGGGCTGCCTCGCGAAGCGCGCCGAAGGTTACAACATGGCCTGGGACGTCATCAACGGGCACGACGTCTACGAAGTCCGCGCCAAGACGGCCATCGCCCTCAAGCGCGCCCACGAAGAATCCAAGCCGACCGTCCTCGAAATCTTCACCTACCGCTACTTCGGCCACTCGATGGCCGACCCAGACAAGACCTACCGCGATAAAGAAGAGATCAAGGAGTACCGCGAAAAGAAAGACCCGGTCTTCGCCTTCGAGCAGGAACTCCTCGGAGAGAAGGTGCTGACCCCCGAACTCTCCCTGAAGATCAATGAAGCGGCAATGGCCGAGGCCGACAAGGCCGCCATCTTCGCCGACGAGTCGCCGGATCCCACCTTGGCCGACATCACCAAGCACATCTATTGGGAAGAGGATAACCGCGGGCCGAAGACCACTAGCCGCGGTACCATCATCTTCGAATAACCCCTCTTCGTACACACTGTTATGGCTGTCATTTCCTACCGCGAGGCGCTCCGCGCCGCGATGCGCGAAGAACTCAAGCGCGACGACAAGGTCGTCATCATGGGCGAAGAAGTCGCCCAGTTCAACGGTGCCTATAAGGTGACCGAGGGCCTCCTCAAGGAGTTCGGTCCGAAGCGCATCGTCGACACCCCAATCTCCGAAGCCGGCTTCATCGGCCTCGGTATCGGCGCCTCGATGCTCGGCATCCGCCCGGTGATGGAGCTGATGTTCTGGTCCTTCTCATACGTCGCCTTCGACCAAATCGTGAACAACGCCGGCAACATCCGCTACATGTCCGGTGGCCTCATCAACTGCCCGATTGTCATCCGCGGTCCCGCCAACGGTGGCACCAACGTCGGCGCCACGCACTCCCACCCGCCCGAGGCCATCCTCGCCTCCCACCCGGGCATCAAGGTCGTCTGCCCAGCCACCCCGTACGATGCCAAGGGACTGATGAAGGCCGCCATCCGTGACAACGACCCAGTCTACGTGATGGAGAATACGATTCTTTATAACGACAAGGGCG
>CAXNEN010000134.1:0-4951 GCA_964201505.1 Opitutales bacterium | reverse complement strand
ACCCCTTTCCGCTCCATGACCCCTCTCCACCGCATCGAAGAACGCCTGCACGCTCTGACCGTCCGCCAAGCCATCGGATTTGTCGTCGGCGCCAACCTCTTCCTGGTCGTCCTGGCACTCGCCCTTCCCGCCGACGGCGAGATGCGCGGGCCGGCCCTCCTCTCGGTCCTCGGTAACTTCCACATCCTCGCCCTGCACATCCCGGCCGCCGTTCTGCTGGTTGTGCCGCTCTTCGAGTTCTTCGAGCGCCACGAACAGGCCACCGCGACCGTGCGCCGTCTGTCCGTCTTCTCGGCCGCCGGCACCTGGGGCGCCGCCCTCTGCGGCATCCTGCACGCCCACTACAACGGCTTCGCCGGCGACTCCATCCAACTGCACCTCTGGGGAGGCATGGCAGCCTCGGCCTTCGCCGGCATCGCTAGCCTCGCTCTCGCTCAAGGTTTCCGACTCCGCCTCGCCACCCAGATTGCGGCCATCCTCGTGATGGGCTTCGCGGCCCACGTCGGCGGCGAGCTCGTCCATGAAGAAGGCTTCCCCTTCAAGCCGAACAAGAAGGCCGTTGCCGACTCCAAGAAGGAAGAGACTCCTCGCGTCGTCACCGCCAGCCAGAAACGTGATGACTACACCCAGGTCATCCGCCCGATTCTCGAAGCCCATTGCGTCGAGTGCCACGGCGCCAAGAAGGTGAAGGGTAAGCTCCGTATGGACACACTCGAGGCCCTCAAGAAGGGCGGCTCGGAAGGCTCAGCTTACGTCGCTGGCGACCTAAAGAAGAGCCTCATGCACGTGCGCGTGACCCTCGATCCAGAAGACGACGATTTCATGCCGACCGAGGGGACGCCGCTCACGAAGGAACAGGTACAGGCCTTGGCCCTCTGGATTGAAGCCAAGCCCATCCCCGACGAAGTGGCCAAGCTAGCGCTCGCCGCAACCAAGGCTCCCAAGCAGGCTCCGAAGAAGTAAGCCTATGCGCGCCATCGTCTGCCTTAGTTTAAGCCTAGCTTCCCTTGTGGCTGCGCCCGTCGCGCCCAAGAAGAAACCTGAACCGGCTAAGCCGCTGAGCACGGCGCAGAAGGCTGACTACGCGAAGGTGATTCAGCCGATGTTCGACGCGCACTGCGTCTCGTGCCACGGCCCGAAGAAAGAAAAGGGCAAACTGCGCCTCGATACCCTCGAGGCCACCCTCAAGGGCGGCAAGAACCCCACCTTCGTCATCGGTAAGCCCAACAGCAGTATGCTACTCTCCCGCGTCTTCCTCGATCGCACCGCCGGCGATGTCATGCCACCTAAAGACGAAAAGCCGATGAGCGAGAAACAGAAGGAAGCCCTTTATGCCTTCGTCGAGGGACAGCCCATCCCCGATGAGCTCGCCAAAGCCGCCCTGGCTGACACGAAAACAGCCCTGACGGCCACCAAGGTCGCCCCGAAGGCCAAGAAGTAAGTTTTCTTTTGCCCACCCCCCCATACCCTGCCCTTTATCCCAGACACCCCATGAAACTCCGCTCCCTCCTCGCGCTGGCGCTCCTCGCCGGCCTGACCTCCCCGCTCTCGGCCGTGCAGAAGCCCCTCCGCGTCCTCGTGGTCGCCGGCGGCTGCTGCCACGATTACGCCAACCAGAAGGAAATCCTGAAGAAGGGTATCGAAGCCCGCATTAACGCCACCGTCGAAGTCGCCTACGATCCGACCAAGACCACCAAGCCGCTCTTCGAACTCTTCAAGAACCCGGACTGGGGTAAGAACTACGACGTCGTCGTCCACGATGAGTGCGCCGCGGATATCACCGACCAGGCCTACGTCGCCAACATCGTCAACGCCCACAAGAATGGCTTACCTGCCGTGAACCTCCACTGCGCGATGCACAGCTATCGCTGGGGCAACTTCAAGGAGCCGGTGAAGGCCGGCGCCGATAACGCCAGCTGGTTCGAGATGCTTGGCCTGCAGTCGACCGGCCACGGCCCGCAGCAGCCCATCGGCATCGTCTTTACCGATAAGGAAAACCCGATCGTGAAAGGCCTGGCTGATTGGACCACCGTCAACGAAGAACTCTACAACAACGTTCAGGTGCTCACTGGTAAGACTCTCGCCACCGGCACCCAGAAGATTCCGGAAAAGAAGGACAAGGCCGGTAAAGTCACTCCCGCCAAAGAAGTCACCAGCATCGTCGTCTGGACGAACGAGTTCGGCCCGAATAAGACCCGTATCTTCAGCACCTCGATCGGCCACAACAACGCCACCGTCGAAGACGCCCGCTACCTCGACCTCGTCGCCCGCGGCCTGCTCTGGTCCGTCGGCAAGCTCGAAGCCGACGGCAAGGCCTCCGCTGGCTTCGGCAAGTAAGCCGTTAGCCTGAACAACAAAAGCCCCGGCCCTTCGGGGCTTTTTTGTGCCCAGTCGTCTTCCTCAATCCTTCCCTCCTCTGCCCTTCATATCCAAACTACCCCTGCCCCAACCCCTACCCTTTAAAACCCCATGCGCCTCCTCGCTCTCCTCGCCTTTACCACGTCGGCCTTTACCGCCGAAACCATGCCACTCTGGAAGGGCGACGCACCTGAAGGCGACGGCAAGTTCTCCGACTCGTCGAAGGCTAAGCTCACCGTGCACCTGCCCGAGAAATCCAATGGCGCCGCAATCGTGATCTGCCCGGGCGGCGGCTACGGCGGATTGGTGACCAAGGGCGAAGGCTATGGCATCGCCGCCTGGCTGAATTCCCAAGGCATAACCGGCATCGTCCTCGAATACCGTCTGCCAGCTGGTCGGCCCTACGTACCGCTGCTCGACGCTCAGCAAGCGATCCGCACCGTCCGCGCCAACGCGGCGCAATGGAAGATTGACCCAAACAAGATCGGCATCATCGGCTTCTCCGCCGGCGGCCACCTCGCATCGACCGCGACCGTGCACTTCGAGACCATCGAGACACGTGCGCCCAACGCCGTCACCGGCCAGAGCAGCCGGCCCGACTTCTCAATCTTGATCTACCCAGTCATCAGCATGGATGAAGGCGTCCACCGCGGCTCAAAGAAGAACCTCATGGGAGAGACGCCCGCCGCCGGCCTATCGGATTACTTCTCTACCCAGAGACACGTGAAAGCCGCCACCCCGCCCGCGTTCCTCGCCCACGCCATCGATGATAAAGTCGTCCCCATCGAGAACAGTCGCATGTTCTACGCCGCCCAGAAGAAAGCTGGGCTCCCCTCCCGCCTCATCGAACTCCCCAACGGCGGCCACGGCCTCAACGGCTACAAAGGCCCTTCCTGGGATAAGTGGCAGGCGGAGTCCCTGCTCTGGCTCAAGGAAATCAAGGTCCTCCCTTGACCTCGATTAAGGACTTCAAATCCAAGTACGAACCTCTCATAAAACCCTTCCCCTCATGAAATCCCTGCTCCTCGCCCTACTCGCCACCGGCTCCCTTTTCGCCGGCGAAAAGGCTACCCTGACGCTCGCCGACTTCACCGACCTCAACGGCGGCGCCCCCGCCGGCGGCTGGAAGACCGAAGAAGGCGGCGTCATCCACCTCGCCGCCCAGAAGGGCACCGGTGCGCTGATCTCGAAGAAGGAGTATACGAACTTCGAGCTGACGTGGGAATGGCGCCTCGAGTCCGCCGGCAACAACGGCATCAAGTACTGGGTCAACAACCTCAAGGACGCCAAGGGCAAGAACGACTGGCTTGGCATCGAGTACCAGATGATCGACGACGACAAGCACCCCGACGGCCTCAAGGGCGGCAGTCATAACACCGGCTCGATCTACGACATCTTCGACTCCGCCAAGGATAAGGCCAAGAAGCCCATCGGCGAATGGAACCAGAGCCGCATCGTGGTGAAGGACGGTAAGATTGAGCACTTCCTCAATGGCAAGCCCTGCGCCTCGGCCGACACGAAGTCCGACGAATGGAAGGCCGCGATCGCGAAGAGCAAGTTTAAGAACAAGAAGGGCTTCGGCCCCGGCCAGGGTAAGCTCATGCTCACCGAGCACGGTGACCCTTGCTGGTTCCGCAACATCGTCGTCACGGAACTCTGAGCCTCGCTCGGATGGAAACAAAGGGCGCCCAGTGGGCGCCCTTTTTCGTGCCCGCTTACGCGCCGAGCTTGATTCGCAGTCCGTCGTAGCAGAGGCCGACCTTCGGGTGCGTCTTGAGCAGCTGGGCCATCGTGGTCTCGTAATTGATCTGAAAGGTCATGTGCGTGAGCAACGCCCGCTTAGCCCGCAGGTCGTGCGCCGCCTGGCAGGCTTCGTCGACCGTCATGTGCGTCGGGTGCGGATTTAGACGGAGGCCGTCGAGAATCGCGAGGTTGGCATGCTCGCCCAGTTCGAGCGACTTCTCGGTCATCGCGCGGCAGTCGGTGTAATAGGCGAACTTCATACCCGTCGAAGGCTCTTCGAAGACGAGGCCGAGCGTGGATTCGTTCCCGTGCGGCAGGAGCGTCGAACGAATGATGCCGCCACCGGGTAGGACGAGCTTCGAGGGCATCAAATTGAGACCTAATGAGACGTAGCCTGAAGCCTGCGGCTTGCCGACGGCGTAGGGAAAGATTGCCTTGATCCGCTCGAGGCCGACCTCGGTCGAGTAGGTGGGAATAGCCACCCCGCCCTTGTTCGTGCAGAACTGCCGAAGGTCATCCATGCCGAGAACGTGGTCGGCGTGGCCGTGCGTCAAAATGAAGGTATCGACCTCGCGAACATCATACTTCAGGCACTGCGTGCGGAACTCCGGCGAAGCGTCGACCTGGACGTGATGGCCCTCGATGACCACATGAACGCTCGTGCGGGCCCGCCAGTTGCGCGGGTCCTTTAGGTCCAATCCTGGATTATCATGGGCGGGCAAGGGACAGCCCTGCGACGTGCCGCAGCCCATGATGAGAATTTCCATAAGGACAAACAGAAGGAGAAATGCGGCGGTTGCAAAGCAGATACCATGGTGGGGTATGGAGGTTAAGCGTTCTCAGGTGGCGG
>CAXNEN010000133.1:0-4962 GCA_964201505.1 Opitutales bacterium | reverse complement strand
TTGATGAGCTCGGGCTTGTAATCGAAGGTGTCGACGTGGCTGAGCGCACCAGAGCAGAAGATGACGAGGACGCGCTTGGCCTTGGCTTCCTTGTGCGGCGGACGCGGGGAGAAGGGATTAGCCGGGTCGATCGGCGGGCGGAGGGGCGTGTCGGCGAGCAACCGGTCTTGCGTGAGCAAGTGGGCGAAGGCGATGCTGCTCAGGCCAGAGAGCGTTCGGCTGAGGAAGCCGCGGCGATTGAGGAGATGGTTCATTCGATGCGGACGAATTCGTTGGTGTTGTACATCGCCCGGCAGAAGGCGGGCAATCCTTGGGCGGTGATCAAGCGGCTCGCATCCGCGAGTTCTTCGGCACTGGCGACGCGCTGGAAGAGCAGCTCGAAGGCGCGGGCGGCCTGCTTGGCGGGGTCGGTGCCAGCCTCCCGGTTCAGGCGGTCGGCTAGGGCGGCGGCCTGCTTCAGGGAGAAACTTCCGTTAAGCAGGTTGAGCGATTGGAGGGGCGTGATCGAGGCGGTGCGCTTGGGTTGAGGCTGACCGGCGTCGGGGCAGTCGAACGCACCGAAGAAGTCATCGAGCATCGCGCGCGGCTTGGATTGGTAGACCATGCGACGGTAGTCGCCTGGCGCGAATTCCTGTTTGGTGACGTAGACCTTCACGTAGTTTAGCATCGGCTCGAAGAGGTCGAAGCCGGGGCCGCCCATCGTGGAGTCGAGCTGACCCGCGGTCGCAAGCATGGAGTCGCGCAACATCTCGGCTTCAATGCGACGCGGTGGGTAACGCCAGAGGAAGCGAGCGGAAGCGTCGAGGGCGGCGGCTTGTTCGATACGCTTCGAGTCCTGACGGAAGGCGCGGGAGGTGAGGATGAGGCGATGGACGTGCTTGAGCGACCAGCCGTGGTCCATGAGTTCGGAGGCCAGGAAGTCGAGGAGCTCGGGGTGTGTCGGTCGCGAGCCGTTGAGGCCGAGGTCGCTCGGCGTGTCGACGATGCCGCTGCCGAAGTGATGGTGCCAGAGGCGGTTCACCATAACGCGTGCGGTGAGCGGATTATCCTTCGAGGTAATCCAGTCGGCCAAGGCTTTGCGACGATCCGACTCGGGCGCATCGGCTGGCAGAATCATCTTGGTGCCGATGAGGGAGAGCGCACCTGGTGGCACCGGTTCACGCGGCTGGGTCGGGTCGCCGCGATGCTTGCGGAGGGTGGGGCCTGGTTGTTCGAGCCTGCCAACGTAGCCTTTAGGGTTACCGGTGAACTTCGTGAGCTCGGCCTGTAGTTCGGTGCGACGACGGGAAAGTGCGGCCACTACAGTCGCCTTGGCAGCGGGCACCTCGCCGAGGCTAGGTAGGGAAGTGATCCGTTCCTTGAAGGAGCTCGGCAGGCGGTCGTTGCTGGAAGCGACTCGCGTCCACTTCACGCCATCGAGTGAGGTCTCGATGCGATAGCCGGAGGCGAGGCGGTCCTTGAGAGCGGGGTTACCGAGGTCACGGTTGCGGCTCCAGACGACCCGGCTGACCTGAGTCGGCTCGTTGAACTCCAGCTGCGCCCAGCCGGCTCCTTTCTCGGCGGGGATCCAGCTGCTCGCGTTGCCGTATTTGCCATCGTTGAGGAAGCGGGTCTGGTGGACGCTGTTGCCGTTGGCGTAGAGGCTCGAGACGGCCACCTTGGCGCCTAAGGCGACGTTCTTGCCGGCAAGATCAAACACCTCGAGCTCGTCGATGCATGCCTCGGTGGCGGAGGCGTTGATGGTGAAGCGAACGAACTTTGCTTCAACCGGGGCGAAGTCCTCTTCGTTGGCGAGCTGCGTCACGGGGGCGCGGAGGTGTGGTAAGGGGAGTTCGGTGCCACTGGACGCTTCCTCGAAGACCGCGATGTCCGCGGCGGTGGGGCCGCCCTTGTCGCCAGCGCGCAGGATGAGGATGCTCTTCGGGGTGATGCGGTGCATTCCCGCCGACTTCAATCCGCTCCAGCGGCGCTCATTCGGCACCGCCGGGGAACCATCGGAGAAATACTGCTGATTGATCCGGGCGATCTCGACTTGGTCAGCCGCGGTCTTCAGGTCGCCATCCAGATCAAGCACGTAACGGGCGTCCGCGGCGTGGGTCGTCCAGGTACCCCAGGAAATCCAAATACGCACTTCACCGCTCAGCGCAGGCTTCCAGACGACAAAATTTTCACCCGGGTTATCAGCGCTCCACCAACGGTAGCTCGCGCTCAGGTTAGGCATCCGCTGAAAATCTCCGGGGTCTTGGGCGAGGCCTTTTCCTGTGCCCTTGTCGTAGGGGATGAGGTGGCTCTTCTTGGTCGATGCGATCGGTTGCGCGAGGCGCGCGTCATCTTCGTCGGTCAGCAGGATGCGGCCGAGGTAGGCCTTCGGTTTGTAGCCGCGTAGGGTCTGTTCGATGGGTTCAAGTTCTTTGCGCAGCGCGTTGGCTTTCTCCGTGCGCTCCTTGGTTTCGGTTGTGCGTAGTTCCCTTTCGCCATGCTGGACGCCCTGCAGGATGGCCATGAAGCCGTAGTAGTCGGTGGCTGGGAGTGGGTCGAACTTATGGTCGTGGCAGCGCGCGCAGGCCAAGGTCGTACCTAGGAAGGCAGACGCCGTCGTCCCGATGATGTCGTGTAGTTCGTCGGCCCGTTGGTTCGCGGTGAGGACAGGGTCTGGCGACTTCACAATATCAACGGGGCCAGCGACAAGGAAGCCGGTCGCCGCGTCGGCGCCCAGCTGATCGCCCGCGAGCTGCTCGCGGACGAATCGGTCGTAGGGTACGTCGGCGTTGAGCGCTTGGATGACGTAGTCGCGGTAGGGCCACGCATTGGTCCGTGCCTTATTGGTCTCAAAGCCATCTGATTCGGCGAAGCGCGCCACATCGAGCCAGTGACGGGCCCATTTCTCGCCGAAGCGCGGAGAGGCCAGCAGGCGGTCAACCATCGCAGCATAAGCGCGATCCGACGGGTCGGCGACGAAGGCGGCCACTTCCTCCGGCGACGGCGGCAGGCCGGTGATATCGTAGTAGGTGCGACGGATGAGGATGCGCGGGTCGGCTGGTCCGGACATCGTCATGCCTTTGGTCTTCAACCCCGCGGCGATGAAGTCATCGATTGAACGACCGTTCGCCGGGCGGCGCACGGGCTGGTAGGACCAGTGGTTGAGGCGTGGGTCGCGGCGAGCAGACAAGTCGGCGGCGTTCTCGGGCCAGACCGCGCCCTCGGCAAGCCACTGGCGGACCTTTTCCGTCTGGGTCGCCGTGAGCGGCTTACCCTTGGGCGGCATCTTCTTGTCGTCGTCCTGTGTCGTGATGCGGTCGAAGATGAGAGACTTGCTGGGGTCGCCGGCGACGAACGATGGCCCCGATTCGCCTCCTTTTAGAGCGTACGTCTTGGCGTCGAGGCGAAGGTCGGCCTTGTTCTTCTTCGGACCGTGGCACTCCACGCAGCGATCTTGCAGGAGCGGCCGAATTTCCCGGTCGAAATCCACGGCCGCGCTCAGGCCAGCCGCGGTGAGCAGCAGGAGGGCGATGGCGTTGGGGTGGGGCATGAAACCGAAGGGGTAGGGACGCCCTAGTGAGCGTCTCTCCATTATGCCTTACTTCCGACAGCCTACTACCCGATTTGTTTCACCGGGAGGCACTATCATCTCACCTAGGCCAGCAGGTCCTTAATCACGTGGCCGTGGACGTCGGTCAGGCGTCGTTTGGCCCCGTTATTGTAATAGGTTAGCTTCTCGTGGTCGACGCCGAGCAGGTGCAGGGCGGTCGCGTGCAGGTCGTAGCAATAGGCAGGCTTGTCGGCGACCTTGGCCCCGAGCTCGTCGGTGCTCCCATAGGCGACGCCGCCTTTGACGCCGCCACCGGCCATCCAGGCGGTGAAGGCACCGGCATTGTGGTCGCGTCCCTTGCCTTGCGCGGCGGGCTGGCGCCCGAACTCGCTGGTGCAGGTGACGAGTGTGCTGTCGAGTAGCCCGCGAGACTTTAGGTCCGTCAGGAGCGCCGCCGCTCCGATGTCAAGAATCGGCCCCCAGTACCCGTGGTCTCGGACAAGGTCTTCATGGCTATCCCAGTTGGGTCGAATCTTCTTGGAGCTGGTATTCTCGGCCCCGCAGTAAATTTGCACGAAGCGCACACCGCGTTCGACCAGGCGTCGTGCCAGGAGGCATTGGCGTCCGAACGTACCGATGTCCTCATGGTCGAGGCGGTAGAGTTTTTTTGTCGCCTCGGTTTCACCGGTAAGGTCCGTCGCCTCGGGGGCACTGAGCTGCAGGCGGGCGGCCAGTTCATAGGCGCCGATGCGGGCCTCGAGTTCGGAATTGGCTCCGCGGGTCTCCGCGTGGGCCCGGTTGAGCGCCCCGAGGAAATCGCGCGAGGACTTCTCCGCATTGCCGCGGAGATGGGAGAATTCCTTCGCCGGGAAGAGGTCTTGGAGCGGCGGCTGAGAAGGATCGCTGTTCAGCGTCGTCCCCTGGTGAATCGCGGGGAGGAAACCGGCGCCCCAGTTGACGACGCCGCCGGGCGGGAGGCCGCGCGAATCAGGAAGCACGACGAAAGAGGGCAGGTCGGCCGATTCGCTGCCTAGGCCGTAGGTGACCCACGCACCCATGCTCGGGAAGCCCGGCAGGATGAAGCCGCTGTTGGCCATGAACATCGCTGGACCATGAAGGGCCGACTTGCTCTGCATCGAATGGATGAAGGCCATCTCATCGACCTTGCCCGCGAGCTTCGGGAAGAGGTCGCTGATCCAGCGTCCGCTCTGGCCGTGTTGACGGAACGGCCAGTAGCTGCCCTGGCAGTTGCCGGGCTTCGAGGCGAAGAACTGGACCTTGCCATCGACGTCGAACGGCTTGCCCTGACGCTTCGTCAGCTCGGGTTTGTAGTCCCACGAGTCCACATGACTCAGTCCGCCTGGGCAGAAAATCTGGATGACCGCCTTGGCCTTGGCGGCATGGTGTAGGCCGCTGCGACCAGCCGGGCCGGG
>CAXNEN010000132.1:0-4968 GCA_964201505.1 Opitutales bacterium | reverse complement strand
AAGCTCTGGGCTGATGGCTACGATCCGCGCGCGGTCCTCGCGGCCGACCCGGAACTCTCGGCACTGCTCGATTGGCTTCGCTCCGACACCTTCACGCCCGAACAGGCCGGTGCGCTCTCGCCGGTGGTCGATTCGCTCCTGGATGGCGGCGACCCCTATCTCGTGCTGGCCGACTTCCGTAGCTACGTGGACGCCCAGTCCAAGGCCGAGAAGGCCTTCTTGGACCGTCGCCGCTGGGCCGCTATGGCCATCCGGAACGTCGCCCGCTGTGCCAAGTTCTCGTCCGATCGCTCGATCGGGGACTACGCCAAGCTCATCTGGAAGACCAAACCCCACCCCATTCCCCGCTAAGAAGGGGTTGAGGTCGGTCGCCAAGGCCCCCAAGATGAGTGGCCTTGCGACCCCGCGTCTCCATTCCTGTTATACTTTTCCTTTCGGCGTTGTCGGTTACGGCGGCCGAACGTCCGCCTGGTGCGATGAAGGCAGGCGTGGTGATTACGGCTGAAGGGGGTATCGAGGGAACGCAGGTCTATCGCTATGACGCGGAAGGTCGTCCGCTGGAAGGTACGCCGTCCAAGGGCGGTGCCTCTTCATCCGCTAGTCCGCTTGGTTTCGTCGGCACCGCTCGGCCCGAACCGACGCCCAAGGCGTCACCTTCAGTTCCGGTTCCTGCGCCGGCGCCGAAACGGACCATCAAGACCGCCGATGGCCGCACAGTTCCGTTTTCGGTTGAAGGACGCGGTTTCGGCAAGAGCGTTGACGAGGCCGTCGACTTCAACTCCGCCTTAAAGAAGGTTTCCAAGTCCAGCGGGCTTATGGGCGAGCGCTTCGAGACTGGCATGGCGCCTATCGGTAAGGAACAGGTATATTCGCGCAATAATCTCGTCACGCTTGATACCTGGCATGGACGTTACGATACGATTGGACGCAAGAAGGCGGAAATCGAATTGAAGGACACGCTCGGTGCCTCTGTTCGTTCGAAGGATATGGTCGAGGTCAAGTCTGTTGACCGCATCAAGTCTGCGGTCACCGGCACGAAGGCGGAAGTGAAGGACTGGGAGGAACGCATGGGCGTCGAGGCCAATCCGAAATACGCGGGCGTGAAGTCCAACTGGCAGGGACGTCTCAACCCCGACCCCAAGACGGTCGACCAGCTTTCGATGCAGGACATCAATCGCTACCAGTTCCGGCGTAATCGCTCGAGCGACGCTGGTTTGCCGGTGGTGAAGCCAGGCTCGGATGATGTCCAAAACAAGGGCGTCCGGAAGTAATTGCCAGAAATTGGAGCGCGCTTGACGCCTTTTTGCCTCGCAGGTTCGGCGGGGTGTTTTAGTCCTAATCCCTTAACTTCATGAGCGACGCTCAGCCCAGACCCGCCGGCAACGGCATCAGCGACCTCGAGGTCAAGGATGCCCAGATCATCTTTGATTCGGTCTGGTCCAGTCTGGAACGGGAAATTGGCCGCGAGAAGCTGGCTTTTCCGCGCGAGATTTTCTGGCTCAACGGTGCTCCGGGCGCCGGTAAGGGCACGAACACGGCATTCATCCTCCAGTATCGCGACTACGCCGCCGACCCGATCGTGGTCAGCGACCTGCTTTCGAGCCCCGAAGCCAAGAAGCGCATCGACGCCGGCATGCTCGTCGGCGACCGCGAAGTGGTGGAAATTCTGTTCCGCAAGTTGCTCGCCGACGAATATGTCAGCGGCGCCATCGTCGATGGCTTCCCGCGCTCGATGGTGCAGGTGGAGTGTCTCAAGCACCTGTTCACGAAGCTTAACGACCTACGCACGGAGTTCCGCGGTTCGACCGGCGTCCGTTTCCCGAAGCCCCATTTCCATATCCTCGTTCTGTTCGTCGACGAGAACGAGTCCGTCCGCCGTCAGCTGAAGCGCGGCCAGGAAGCCCTTGCCCAGAACGAGAAGTCTGCCCGCGAAGGCGGACCGCTCGCCGAGGTCCGCAAGACCGACCTGACGGCCGACGCCGCCCGCAATCGTTACCGGGTCTTTAAGGAGCGCACCTATGAGCCGTTGCAGTCGCTGCGCGACATCTTCCACTACCATTTCATCAACGCGCAGGGCTCGCTCGCCGAGGTCCAGGCCCGTATCATCAAGGAACTGCAGTATCAGAGCTCCCTCGAGTTGTCGGAAGAGACGTATGACCTTATCTCGCCCATCCCGCTGGCCTCGCAGATCGTCCAGCATGCCCGTCAGGACCTTGTCCGCCGCTTGGACGACTACGCTGAGCGTAACGCCGAGTGCTTCCGTCAGGTCATCGAACTGATCCAGGATAAGTTCTTACCGATCATCAAGGCCCACGCGATTTCCGGCCAGGCCCACGTCAATATCGAGACCCTCGTCTTCGACAACCCGCTGGCGATCTCGATGTTCATCGACATCTTCTCTGAACGCGGCTTCCACGCCGTGGTCGACCAGCACCGCATCGAAATCCCTGAGACCATCGTTGCCGGTACCGGCAAGGTGATCACGCGCGTGAAGAAGGTCTGGCGCGTCTCAATCCGCTTCGAAGGTTCCGAAATCCGCCGCGGCGGATCGTGAGCCTATTTTGCAGTTGGCGTCAGGTTACCTTGCACGAGGTTACCCGTACAGTCTTTTTCGCGGATACCGGGCGCGGCGCCTAGGCGATCCTTACGGCCATCCCGGACGAGGTTGCCGGTCACGATGCTGTCGGAGACGTCCCGTAGCGCGATGCCTTCGCCATCGGAGTCGAGAATGCTGTTATCCTGCACGCGCAGGCGCTTCCCGCCTTCAAAGTGCACCGCGGCGGGATGGCGACGCACACCGCTCACGATATTGCCCGTGAAGGCGGAGTCGTCGGTACGGCGGAAGACGACGCCGTTCTGTTCGGCGAGGTTGAAGCCATTGACGAGGTAACGCGGGTTGCGGTCGAAGTTGTTGCCGGTGACGACGACATTCAAGCTGTCCTCCACGAGGAGGTCATGTTCGAAGCCCTCCCAGAAGGTGTTGGCGGAGATCGTGACCCCGCGGGCCTGGCGGAGCTCGATGTTGACCATGACGTCGCTAAAGACGTTGCCGACGATCGTGACGTGGCCTTCGCGGGTGGTCGCCCGACCTTCACGTCGGAGCAAGGAAGCGTCCGAGCCCGCGCCGAGAATCCGGATGTTGGCAGCGCCGGGAGCCTTATGGGTGTGCTGGATGGTGCAGCCCGTGATTGCGACCTCGGCGATCGAGCCGCCGGTGGAATCGAGCAGGACGTTGGCCGAGGGCGAGCCGTTTTCGTCATGGTTGGCCTCGATATCGCAGGTGCCGATGTGCAGGTTACGGACTTCGCCGCCGATAGCGACGATGCCTCCGCCAAGGTTGTAGCTGATATGGCAGCCGATGACGTTGGTCTGGTGCAGGTTGACGCGATCGAGAAACAAGCCGACGCCCCGATTACGGTAGAGATGACATTCCGAGACGATGACGTTGCGATTGCGCTCGGTGAGGTGGATGCCGTGACGGCACTCGCGGATGGTCAGGCGCGAGAGGGTTAGCTGCATGGTGCCGGTGGCTTCGATGCCGTCGGCCTCGGCGTGGGCGCCGATGATCTCGAGGCCTTGTACGACCGGCGTGCGCTGGGTCCAGGTCTCAGGCTTGAAGGATTTAGGCGCCGCGGTGCCGCCGTGTGTGCCGACGATTTTCAGGGCTGGTCCAGGTCCCGCCATGATGAGCGTGGCAGTACCATCGGAGGTGATGCTGGAGGCTCCGAGTTTGGCGAGATCGACCGTAACCGTCTTGGTCAGGCGGTAGCGCCCCTTGGGCAGTTGCACGCTGCCACCGGCGTCGACGAGTTTCTGGAGCGCTGCGGTGTCGTCCGCCTGCCCGTCGCCGACGAGGGTCTGAGCGGAGAGGACCGTCGTGAAGGTCAGCAGGGTAAGGAGGAATCGCATCAGATTATTTGGCGGCCTTGAAGTAACCTTCGGAGGCCATCCATTCGCCGGCGGCCTTGGTCCAGCCGTCGACCGGAAATTTCGTTTGGCGCGTGCCGAAGCCGTGGCCGCCCTTGGAGTAGACGTGGATCTCGGCCGGGATGTTCTGGCGCTTGTACTCGATGTAGAGCTTAGCGGCTTCGAGCGGGTTGGCGCCGTCGTTGTGGGCGACCACGAAGAAGCAGGGCGGGGCATCGGCGGGGACGCTGAAGCCTTCGCGGAACTTGGTCTTATCCTCCTTCTCGAGGAAGCCGCCGCCGTAGACGAAGATCGTGAAGTCCGGGCCGCGTGGGTCATCGACGCCGGGCTTCTGTTCGTAGGTGCGGGGTGTGCGGTCCCAGGAGGCGTGGCCGACGAGGTTCGCACCGGCGGAGAAGCCGATCACGCCGACGCGTTTCGGGTCGATGTTCCATTCCTTGGCGTGAGCGCGGACGAGGCCGAGTGAGCGCTGCAGGTCCTGGACAGGATAGTTGTGCGGAAGGGTTTCGTCGGACGTCGGGGTGCGGTAGCGCAGGAGGATGCCCGTAACGCCGATGCTGTTCAGCCATTCGCAGACGCCCGTGCCTTCGTTCTTCGTCGAGAGGAACCAGTAACCACCGCCCGGGCAGACGATGACCGCAGCGCCGTTCGGGTTGGCGGCCGGGTAGACCGTAATCGACGGATCGTTGATGAAAGTCTCTCGGCCGGGCTGGTTGCCTTTCGGGCCGATGCGGTCGAGCACCGTCTTCGAAGGCGCGACGCGCTTGCCCAGAATACCTTCAGCCCAAAGGGGTAGGACGGTTTCGGCGGCGTTGGCGGTTGTCGCTAAAGCCAGAAGAAGGAGCGGGAGGAAGCGCATCGGGGTAAGGTAAAGACAGCACACCCGGGCGGGTGTGCCAAACAAAGAAGCGGCCGAGGGGCCGCTTCTTAAGACCGATATGACCGAATCGATTAGGCGATGGCCTGAGTGTAGATCTCGTTAGCCTTCTTCCAGTCGACGACCTTCCAGAAGGCGTCCACGTAGTCGGGGCGGCGGTTCTG
>CAXNEN010000131.1:0-4978 GCA_964201505.1 Opitutales bacterium | reverse complement strand
TAACCGAACTGCTGGCTGAACTTCCCGCGCGTCGTGATCGTGTTGTTCTGGATCATATTGACGTCCGTCTTGAGGCCGATGCGCAGGGCGCCCCCCTTGGCAGATTTGACGAAAGTGAACACGGCCCTTGACCCGAAGACCGTCCACTTGGTCTCGTCGATCTTGTCACCGTTGAACTCATCGGAGAAAGCGAGGACCTTACCGATTGAGGGATCGGCGGCGGAGGCTGCCGAGACCAAGCAAAGGAGGGCGAGTGCACGCATGGCGTTTACTTCCAGACCTTGACCCAGTCGATATCGACGTCGTCCGGGAGTTGCTTGAGGTTGAGATTGGGCCGCTCCCACTCCCCGATCCGGTGCGAGAAATAGAGGCTCATCGGAGCGTCGACGACGACGCGGTCCACCTTGTGGACCTGCTTGCCGTTGACGAACCAGGAGAAGCTCTTCTCGGTCCAGAGGATGCCGTAGGTGTTGAACTTCTTCGCGGCTTCACCGGCCTTGAGGGCGCCCCTGTCCTGCTTCTCTGGGCGCATCTCGCGCTGACCCTTGTCGTCCAAGATACGGAACCAAGGGGTCATCTTGTCATCACCATGCGCCTCCCAGAGGGCCATGGCGAAAGGCGTGACCTTCTCATCCTTGCCGCGGATGACCATTGAAGCGCCATGGCCCTTGTAGGCGTTCATACGCATGGAAGCCTCGAAGTACCCGCGAGCCTGCTCGAACTTACCGCGCGTGTTGATGCCATTGTATTGGATCATGTCCTCGCGCTTAAGGAGCGAGATGCGGAGAGCCGACGCCTTCCCGACCTTGACGAAACTCAGGACCGTGGGGTCGCCATTGGTGCCCCACTTGGATTCATCGAGCTTGCCGGCATCGAAGTCGTCCGAAAATGTCAGCTTCATATTGGACGCCGGGTTGGCGGCGCCCAAGGCGAGCGTCGACAGAAGAAATACAAATACGGTTTTCATGGGGGAAATTATTTCCAGACCTTGACCCAATCGATATCAACATCGTCAGGCAGTTGCTTGAGGTTAAGGTCAGCCCGTTCGGCTTCGGCGATGCGGTGAACAAGATGAACCCGCAAGGGCTTGTCGACGTCCTGCTTGTCGACCTGATGGACCTTCTTGCCGTTGATGAACCAGGTGAAGGCTTTCTCGGTCCAGAGGATCCCGTAGGTGTTGAATTTCTTCGCGGCTTCACCGGGCCTGAGGAACTGGGTCAGCTTGCCCTCGGGACGGAAGTCGTGCTGTCCGGAGTCGTCGTTCTTTCGAGCCCAAGGCATGAGCCTGTCGGCGCCGAGGCCTTCAAAAAGTAGCAATACGTTCGGGGCTGCTTTTTCGTCAGCCGGACTGAGACGAAAGACTGCGGTATGCCCCTTGTAGCTAGGCATCCGGATGGAAGCCTCGAAATAACCGTGAGTCTGCTCGAACTTTCCGGTCGTGGTGAGCCCGTTCCACTGGATCATGTCTTCCGCCTTACGCAGGGAGATCCGTAGGACCCTATCCTTGCCCCCTTTGACGATGGAAACCGTATCCTTGTTGGCTGGCAGGTTCCATTTGGTTTCGTCAATCTTCTCCCCGTTGAAATCATCCGAGAATGTGAGCTTCTTGCCGCTCGAAGGGTCGGCGGCAAAGGCACTCGCGGCGATCAGGAGGAGCAGGAGCCTCATGGGATCTTAAAGACCTTGACCCAATCGACCTGGAGTGGCTCGGGGCCGAGCTTAGGATTCATGAAGTCCTTAAGGTAACCGCCCTCAGGCAGCCACTGGTTGAATTCGATGAACATTGGCGCGCTGGGGATGGGGCGCGCCATCTTGTGCACGAGGCGGCCCTCGACATACCAGCGATAATCCTTGTCGGTCCACTGTAAGCCGTAGGTCAGGAATTTTTTGAAGGACTTCCCGCCGTCCATTGCAATCACCCTCTCCTTCGGGGTGAGGTTATGCGTGCCGCCTTCATCGACAATATGAAGCCATGGATCAATCTTGTCGACCCCGGAGAAGCTGAAATTCAACGAAGCAGCGGGCAATTTGGACATGTCCTGATTACGGATACCGAAGTTAACCGCCCCGCGGCCCTTGGACTGGATCGCGCGGATGGAAGCCTCGAAGTATCCCTGCGAGTGGGTGAACTTGCCGTTCGTGCTGACGTGACTGCCGTTCCAGAAGCCAGCCTTATCCTTGGGCGTGATTTCGATGTGTAGCTTCCCGTCACCGAGGTGGGCACCGTTGTTGATGTTCCACTTCTTGGGGTCGATTGCCTTGCCATTGAAGTCATCCTCCCAGACCGGCTTCAGGCCCGTGTTGGGAGCTGCGCCCAAAGTCAGGGCAGCAAGGAGAGAGAAAAGCGAGGTGGCTTTCATGAATAAGGGGGTAACTTCTATTGAAACCACTGGCCCGAAAGAGGCAAGCCCTAGCCGATTATTGGTAGACCTTGACCCAATCCACCCGCATCGGCTCAGGACCGCGCGTCGGCTCAGGGAAACTCTTCAAAAAGCCCGCTTCCGGCAGACCGTTATGGCTTAATGAGATGTACATGGGCTTCGGCGTGGTCGGAATGCTGGGAGAAATCCGGATGGTGTAGGCCAGTCGCCCGTCCAAATACCAGCGGTAGTCGTTGGGGGTCCACTGGAAGCCGAATCGATAGAACTTCTTGCTGTAGGCTAGATTGGGCATCGGATTTTCCTTCGGACTAAGACCTCGTCCGCGGTCCTCATTGACGACCGAAAGTCCTAACCCGACCGAAGTCCCCCCGCCGTTATTGAAACCCATGCTCGCGGCCGGAGCGCGGTTGTCCTCGTTGCCGATACCGAAGCCGCAGCCGTGACCACCCGTCTGGACGAACATGATGGAGGCCTCGATGTACCCATACTTAGAGCTATACTTACCACGCGTATTAACAGCCGAACCACGCCAGAACATAGGCTTCGCGCCCGGGATGATTTCAAGAGAGAGCTGCCCGTTGACGATTTTGACGCCCTCACCGGCGTTCCATTTCTTCGGATCAATCTCCTTCTCATTGAACTCATCGGACCAGACAAGTTTGAGGGACTGCTCAGGGCCGGCCCAGACGGAGACGACGCAGAGAATTAATGGAAGCAGGCGTGAGGGGTGCACGGCAGTACGGGGATACCCCCAAGGAAAAACTCCTACCCGCAAGGTGCAAGCCCAAGATGGGGCTGCCGGCCTCAGTTCTCGAAAAGCGAGTCGATTTCCTTGCGGGAAAGCGGGCGGCAGTCGCCCAAGGGCATCTTACGGATAACCAAGCCGCCAATCTGGAAGCGGCGCAGGGTCTTCACGTGGAAGCCGAAGATCTCGAAGAGGCGACGGATCTCGCGCTTACGGCCCTGGTCGAGATGGATCTCGAGGTGGGCGGCGTTGTCCGGATGGCGGATGACCTTCTTAAAGCGCAAGTGCTCCCCTTCTTCGACGGCACCCTTGAGGAGACGCGGCGTGAGGGTCGGGTCGTAATCACGATTCAGGATGATCTCGTAGCGCTTGATGACGCCGCCCGAGGGATGCATGACCTTGTTAGCCAGCTCACCATCGTTGGTCAGGATGAGCAGCCCTTCGGAATCCTTGTCGAGGCGACCGACGCAGAATAGTCGCAGCTTACCATATTCCGGAGGGACCATGTCGAAGACCGTCTGGCCGCCGTGCGAGTCATCGTTGGTGCAGAGGTAGCCGCGCGGCTTGTTCATCATCAGCACCACCGTACGGTTCAACGGCTTGATATGCTGACCTTCACAGATGACGACGTCCACGGCCGGGTCAACCGGCTGACCGGTCACGGCCAGTTTCCCGTTGATCATCACGGACCCCGAGGCGACCAGCCGCTCCGCCTCACGACGGGAGCAGACCCCCGCCTGGGCGAGGAACTTATGAATACGCATGGGTCCTTCGGAAGGCACGCCACTGGATTGAGGCATTTACCCCCACAGGGCGAGACAATCAATCGGCCGCCAGAATGAAGGACTTTTCTCGCCCTCGGCGGCCTGATCGTCTTAGTCATCACTCATGCGCCTCATCGACGGAAACGCCATCGCCCAACAGGTCCTCGCCGAAGTCAAGGAACGCGTAGCCAAGCTCGCCCCAGTCGTTCCCCACGTGGCTTTCGTCCGCGTTGGCGATGATCCCGCCTCGGTGTCCTACGTGACCAAGAAACAGAAGACCGCGGCCGAGGTCGGCATGAAGGCCTCGCTCCAACTCTTCCCTGAGACGGTCACCAAGGAAGAACTCTTCGCCCACCTGGACGCCCTCAACGCCGACCAATCGGTACACGGCATCCTGATTCAGGCGCCGCTTCCTAAGCACCTCCCTGAGACTGAAGTCTTCAATCGCGTCTCGCCCGACAAGGACGTCGACGGCTTCGGCACGCAGAGCATCGGCCGCCTCGTCCAAGAAGTCCCCGGCGCCTTCGCCGCCTGCACGCCCGCTGGCGTCGTCGAACTCCTCCGCCGCTCCGGCGTCGAGACCGCCGGCAAGCATGCCGTCGTCGTCGGCCGTTCGCTGATCGTCGGTAAGCCCGCCGCCGCCCTGCTCCTCGCCAAAGGTTGCGATTGCACCGTCACCATCGCCCATTCCCGGACCAAGGACCTGCCCGCCATCGTCCGGCTGGCCGACATCGTCGTCGCCGCGATTGGCAAACCCCGCTTCATCACCGCCGACATGGTCAAACCCGGAGCGATCGTCATCGACGTCGGTATCAATCGCGTCCCGGACGCTTCTAAGAAGACCGGCTATCGTATCGTCGGCGACGTGGACTTCGACGCCGTATCCCCTCTCTGCGAAGCCATCACGCCCGTCCCCGGCGGCGTAGGTCCGATGACCGTCGCGATGCTCATGAAGAACACGCTCGACGCCTGCGAGCGTGCCCAAGCCCGTGGCTAACCCTCCCCCCATCCCGCCACCTCCCGCGGGATTCTGGTGGCGCAGCTTGGCCTGCCTGGCGGATATCTTACCCCTGATGTTCCTCGGCTGG
>CAXNEN010000130.1:0-5039 GCA_964201505.1 Opitutales bacterium | reverse complement strand
ATTTTATCACTATCCAGACCCGTGATGGGCGTACCTTTCATTTTAAGACCGACATCCTAATTCCGGAGGACGTTGAGTTCGCCCGCGGCTGCCTCAATCGTAGTCGTACGAACAGCTTCAGCCCAGCCATCATCGCCTCGGCCGCCGCGGATATCGATCGGCTCGTCGGTGTGGTGCTCACCGCGAATAAGCAGGCGCTGAACGCGCCGGCGACGGAGGAGCAGTTCCTCCGCCGTATCTACTTAGACGCCGCCGGCCGTGTACCCACCGCTAACGAAGCCGCGACCTTTCTGGCGAGCAACGCGCCGGATAAGCGGGCCAAGCTGATCGATGAACTGGTCTTCTCGCCCAGTTACTCGATGCAGATGTTCAACTGGATGGCGGACCTGCTGCGCGTCAAGGACACCTTTGCCAAGGGCGTGTTGGCGTTCACCTTCGAGGACTGGCTCAAGGCCCGCCTCGCCTCGGGCGCCCCGTGGGACAAGCTCGTCGCCGAGATGATCACCGCCGACGGTCGCCTCAGCGATAACGGCGCCACGGGCTTCATGCTTTTTGATGCCGAGATGCCGCTGGACGGCGTTTCGAACCTCATGACCACTTTCCTGGGCACCAACATGGCCTGCGCCCAGTGTCACGACCATCCGCTGGCCGAATGGACCCAACGCGACTTCTACCAGATGGCGGCGTTCTTCGGCGCCACTGATGGCAAGGACGAAGCCATCCTCGGCGCCATTAAGAAAGCAATCAAGACCGACACCAGCCTCCCCAAGGCCACCATGATCAAGATTGGAGACATGAACGCCTTCCGCCTCGAAGATGGCGAGAAGCAGAAGCTGACCTTCCCCAAGGACTATAAGTACAAGGACGCCAAGGCCGGCGATCCCGTGACCCCTGCGCTGATTGCCTGGAGCAAGGGTGAAAAATCCCTGCCCGTATATAACGTCAATACCAAGAGCCCATCCCAGCTGCGCGATGAGTTCGCCCGCTGGCTGACGAGTCCGCAGAATCCTCGCTTCGCGACCAACATCGCCAACCGCATCTGGAAGAAAGCTTTTGGCTTGGGCGTAATCGAGCCCGTCAACGACATCGACGACCTCTCCGAAGCGAGCAGCCCCGAGCTGATGGCTCACCTGACCTTCGTCATGAAGGCCGCTAAGTTTGACCTGCGTGAGGTGCAGCGTGTGATCTATAATTCCAAGACCTATCAGGCTTCGGCCAGCGCCACGCCCGATCTCGGCAAGGCCAAGTATCTCTTCAACGGCCCGATCGTCCGACGCCTGAGTGCCGAACAGGTCTGGGATAGTCTGATTGTCACCGCCGTCGGTACCTATGCGGACAACGTGTTGCTCCGTCGGGGCGACGACCTCAAGGCCATGGCGCTACCGGCTGGCAAGGTCACCGTGGCCGAACTGAAGAATGCTGTCGACCGCACCAAGAAGGCCTTTTCCGGCGGCGGCAAGCTGGCTGGCGCCCCGAAGAAGGGTGGAGGCGGTTCCGCCCTTGGTCTCGCCAACGGTTACGAAGGCGACAAACCCATCAGTCGATTTTCGCTCATGTTGGCCCGGTCGAGCGAACTTCCGCAGCCCTCTTCTGAAACCCACTTCCTGCGCCTGTGGGGGCAGGGTGACCGGTTGTTGGCCGATTCCGCCACCAATGACGGCAGCGTCCCGCAGGTCCTGCAGATGATGAACGGTTCCGTCGGCAAGCTCGTCGCCGATGTCCGTTCCGCCGCCGTCATGGAAGCCATGAAAGCCCAGACGCCCGAGGGTGAGGTCACGTCGCTCTATCTTTCTTATCTTTCCCGTAAGCCGACTGCGAAGGAGCTAGCCGCCGCGAGCAAGTCGCTCCAGGACGGTCTCGCCCTGACAGATCTGGCCTGGGTCCTCGCCAACACCCGCGAATTCCTCTTCGTCCAATGAGCATCCTCCATTCCGCCAATCTCCTCCGTAACCCCGAGGACCGTCGTAGCTTCATCGAGAAGTGCGCCAAGGTCTCGTTCGGCCTGAGCGTCCTCCCGTTCTTCACACGTATTGCCGAGGCCGCCGAAGCGCCGGGAGCCGTGAAGGCGCCCAACGCCGGTCTGCCTGGTTTCGGCAAGGCCAAGCGCGTGATCTTCCTGCAGCTTAACGGAGGCATGTCGCACATCGACACCTTCGATCCGAAGACCGGCGCCTCCAAGGGCCCGGGCTCGATTGTCTCCGCCAAGGGTGATATGCAGCTGACCTCCTATCTGCCAGAGACGGCCAAGATCAGCGACCGGATCACCGTCATCCGCTCCATGACCGCCAAGGTCGGCGTCCACGCGTCGGCGGCCTACCTGATGCGCACGGGCTTCGAGCAGCGTGGTACCGTCCAGCACCCGACCCTTGGGGCTTGGGCTCAGCACTTCCTCGGTTCCAGCCACAAGACCTTGCCGTCTTCTGTGACCGTCAATCGCTCGTCGAACCATGGTAACGGATGGTTCCCGGCCGCTTACTCGCCGCTGCCGATCCTCAACCCCACTGATGGCCTGATGGACACCAAGAGCCCGGTCTCTGAAGCCGTCGTGGCCAAGCGCACGGGACTGCTCGCTGAACTTGATGCCGGCTTCGGCGGTAAAGCGTCGGACGAGAGCGTCAAGTCCTACAACGAATTCTACGAATCGACCTTCCAGCTCATGAAGAGCACGGACCTCAAGGCCTTCGACCTCGCTTCGGAGTCGGCCGAGACGAAGACACGCTACGGCAAGAGCAAGTTCGGCCAGGGCTGCTTATTGGCTCGTCGCTTGATTGAGAACGGCGTCCGCTTCGTCGAGGTCGCCAGTGGCGGCTGGGACATGCATGCCACGCTCGACGATCGCATGGAAGAAGTCGGCGGAGATTTCGACCGCGTTTACGCTGCGCTCATTCAGGATCTCGAGTCTAAGGGTCTCCTCGACAGTACCCTGGTCGTCGTCGCTTCCGAGTTTGGCCGAAAGCCGAGCTTCGAGGGTGGCGGTCGTGGTCACCACCCGCTCGTGTTTTCCACCGTCCTTGCGGGAGGCGGCGTCAAGCGCGGCTTCGTCTTCGGCGCCAGCGACGAGAAAGGCTATGCCCCTAGAGAGAACGGCGTCTCCCCAGGCAGCCTGCATGCGACCATCGCGCATGCGGCCGGACTGCCGGTGCAGACGGATATCATCACCCCGGCTGGTCGGCCCATGCAGGTCGGCAACAAGGCCGCTCCGCAGACGGGCGTCTTCGCTTAAGCCTGAGGTCAGTCACCTTTTCGAAAGCCGCCGCACTGGGCGGCTTTCTTATTGTAGGAGCATCGCGAGGTCGGACGGCTTTTCCAAATGCACCGCGTGGCCGGCGCCTTCGATCAGACTGTGGCGCGCTTTCGGAAGGTGGGCGCCCATCTCGTGAGCGAGACGGGTGAACTTCACGTCATGTTCACCCGTGACGAGGTCGACCGGGAAGCGGATCTCCTTCAGCCGATGCCAGAGCGAGGGCAGGGTGCCGGTGCCGATATTTTCTAGGCTCATCGCCAATCCCTCCGGGTCGTTTTGGGCACGACGGGCGAGGATAGGATCGAGACGTTCCTTGGGAAGGCGCAGCATCGGCTGGAAGAAGGTCTGGTTATGCCAGTACTTGAAGAAGGCATCTAGTGCGCGGGTCCGGATGAACTCTGCCAACGTCGCGTCGCCGAGGCGTCGTTCATTGCGTTCCTCCGGGGTAGCCAGTCCGGGGCTAGCACCGATCAAGATTAGCCGACGGACACGGTCCGGGTGGGCGATGGCCCAGTGGAGGGCGAGCCGGCCACCCATCGAATAGCCGATGAGGGTGATCTGAGGGGCAGTTGCCGCCTCCGAGATTACCTCCATGTGGGCGGCGAGTGAATAGGCGGCCAGTTGGCGCTGGGAGCCGTGGGAGCCATGTCCGGGTAAGTCAGGGGTGGATAGGGGGTGGGTGGTGGGTAGGCAGGCCCTCAGGGGGTCGAAATCGGCCCCTGAGCCGGTAAAACCATGGAGGGCGACGATGGGGTTCATAGGGTGGGAGGGGAGGACGGCTGACCGGGAGGGCCTTGGCGAGGTTGTAGGCTAGGGTGGCCGGGGGGGACAGAATAAATCGGGAACAAGAATCATAATTAAGGGTAGAAGAATGACCCCCCGCCTATGTCTGGCATCCGCGTCAAACCATGGAACCGTGTCGACGGTCCGATCTACAGCCTCGCCACCACGGTGAACGGTAAGGGCAACCTGAACATTTGCAGTTACGTGACCCCGATTGCGATGAAACCTAAGCGGTTCATCATCGGCGTCTATAAGGACACCAAGACTTTAGCTAACCTGGAGGCTAACCCGATCGGGCTCCTCAACTACATGGCCAAGGATCAGGCCAACCACATCAAGCTGCTTGGCAAGAAGTCTGGAAATTCGACGGATAAAATTACCCAGCTCGGTGACCAGATCGAGCATGTCGGTGAAGGGCTTTACCTACTAAAGGGGGCAATCGCCACTTTACGTTTAAAATTCATGGAGCGGTTGGATTGCGGCGACCACTGGGCGTGGCTTGCAAATGTCGAGTCGTACGAAAATCTCCGCGAAGCGCCGCCGCTGACGCTGGATGAACTTAAAAGGTTGAAGCTGATATTGGCCTAAAGGCCAAGAGGGGACACGCTGGCACGGGGGCATGGGGATACGGGGAGAATGTAGGGCAAAAGAAGAGCCGGACTAAGTCCGGCTCTCAGGTCACTTACTTCTTCTTCGAAGCTTTCTTCGATTTCAGCTCTTCGCGGTGCGGGATCAGGTAAGTGCGGCCGCGGATGAGGCGTTCGTAGAGATCGACCATCGCCACGCCTTCGCGGGGACGGACCGAGTCTGCCTTTGTCGCGCGGTCGACCTGGCGCTTGAGCATGCGGCAGAGGTCTTCGGCGTTGTACTGAATCATGCCCAGGATGCGTTCGACGGAGTAACCCGGGATGCTTTCTTCGATGTAGAAGCCGTCCGCTTCATCATCCTCGAGGAAGACGTGGGCTTCGTTGACGCGGCCGAAGAGGTTATGCAAGTCCCCCATGATGTCCTG
>CAXNEN010000129.1:0-5043 GCA_964201505.1 Opitutales bacterium | reverse complement strand
TGCAGAGGACCAGGATGGCGGGCTTGGTGGACATGGCGGGACATTAGGGGGCAGGTGGGCACGGGGGCAAGGGTGAGAAGAGGGTTAGGGGCAGGGCTGGGGCTAGGTCGCGTGATGCAAGGTGGCATCGATTCGGAAAGGTCCAGCGGCCCATGACACCTAGCCCTGTCCCTGCCCCTAGCCCTAGCCCTCACAGGCATTGCCTGCGCAATTTTCTTTCTCCGCCTCGACTCCGGTGCCACTGTCCCGCCCATGTCCGAGCCACTCCTGACCCTCCGCGAAAGTAAGTCCTCCCCGGTCGGCTCCCGCTTCCAGGCCATCTGCGCCCTGGGAGAAATCTCCACCAAGACCGCGAAGACCGGTTCGACTTATTATGAAGCCGTCATCGCGGACGCGACGGACGACATCAAGATCCGCCTCTTCGGTGATTCGCCGGTCAAGCCGGTGCTGATGACCCTCAAGCCCGGCGCGATTGTCCGCGTCGGCGGTACGGTCAGCGACTTCAACGGCCGCCCCGACCTCAAGGTCGACCAGCTTGCGCCTATCACCGACGCCGAGCGTTCCGATCCGGCAATCATGGGTCGCCTCACGCCGGTCTCGCAGCATGACCCGCTCAAGATGAAGGCCGAGCTCCTTGGCATCGTCTCGCGCATCCCGCACGCCGCCCTGCGCGCCACCGTTGAATCCGCCTTTGAAGAATACGGTGAGCGCTTCTACGACGCCGTCGCCGCTCTGGGTATGCACCATGCCTTCCGCCACGGCTTACTCGAGCACACCTTGCGCATGGCCAAGTGCGCCGAGGCCCTCTTGCCGCTTTACCCCAAGGTCGACCACTCACTCGCCGTCGCCGGCATCGTGCTGCACGACATGGGTAAGGTCCAAGAATACTCCCGGCTCGAGCCTGGCATGGCCAAGGCCAGTTTCACCCGCGCGGGCAACCTGCACGGACACCTCGTCCTCGGCGCCTTCATGGTGCGCTCTCACGGCACCAAGGTCGGCCTCGAAGCGTCGCTGATGGAACGCCTCGAGCACGTCATCCTTTCGCACCACACCATGCGCGAGTACGGCGCCTGTGCCACGCCTTCGACGCCGGAGGCCGTCTTCGTCGCCCGCATCGACGACCTGGACGCCAAGCTTTCCGCCGTGGAGGAAGAACTCCGCAAGGCCCCGCCTGGCGCCGAGTTCATGCCCCTGCGCGCGATTGACGGCCAGTTGCTGATCACGCCGCCGAAGACCGGCGCGTAAGCTATGGACGTCCGGGAGCTGGATTTCGACCTCCCGTCCGCACGGATCGCCGCGGAGCCTACGCCGCGTCGCGATGGCTCGCGCCTGCTCGTCGTGCGTCGTGCCACGCGCACAATCGAACACCGCCTCTTCTCCGAACTCCCGGACCTTTTGCCCGCGGGCGCGGTGCTGATCCGTAACAACGTCACCGTCCTCAAGGCGCGCCTCTTCGGCGTCCGCCCCACCGGCGGCAAGGTCGAGTGCCTGCTCCTGCGCCCCACCGCCGACCCGCTCGAATGGTGGTGCATGTTACGGCCCGGCAAGCGCGCCTCGGACGAGGCCGGTTTCACGATCGACGGCCGCCGCGCCGTCGCCGTCGAGACCAAGCAGGGCGAATACCGCGTGCGGTTCGAACTGCCCGCCGGCGAGACCGTGCAGGCCCTCGCGAACCGCGTCGGCGAATTGCCGTTACCGCCGTACATCGTCGAAGCCCGCAAGGAACGCGGCCTCGCGCCGGCGGACGACGCCGCACGTTACCAGACCGTGTATGCCGATCCGTCGTCGGCCCGCGCGGCCGCCGCACCTACCGCAGGGTTGCACTTCACGGCCGAACTCCTCGCGACCCTCAAGGCGCGCGGACACGATGCCTTCGACCTCGTCCTCGATGTCGGCCCTGGGACGTTCCAGCCCGTCAGCGTCGAGCACCTTGATCAGCACGTCATGCATTCCGAGGCGTATCGGATCCCTGCCGCCACTATGGCCGCCCTGAAGGACCGCCGGCCCCGACTCGCCGTCGGCACTACTTCCGTGCGCGCGAGCGAGGACGCATTCCGCAAGACCCAGGGCTTCGCGCAGGCGGCCGGAGATTATCATTCGGACGCCTCACTCTTCATCCGGCCCGGCGACCCCATCGGGTGTTGTGAGCACCTCCTCACCAATTTCCATCTTCCACGGTCCACGCTTCTCTGCCTCGTCGCCGCCTTCCTCACGCCTGGGTCGCCGGAAGGCCTCACCTGGCTCAAAGAGATCTACGCCGAAGCCATCGCACGCGAATACCGCTTCTTCAGCTACGGCGACGCCATGCTGATTCTTTGAGGGTCAGGGTTGGAAGGATAGGATTCGAAGGAAGCCCTACTTCTGCGTTTTGTTGAACCTAAATGGCCGAGGGTAACCAGAAGAGCCTACGAAGACGCGGGACCAAGGCGAATATGCTGCGTAAGCCTCAACGTGTCATACAGATGACGGGACCGATACGCTGCCGCAGTCTAAACCCTAGGGCTGCGAGTTCTGACTCAACCTCGGCCTGTTGGCGATTTCTGCCGCCAAAAGTACCTGTGTGGCATTCGATAATAATCCCATCAAAGATGCGCAGCGCGTCAGCCTGCTTTTGGAGTAAGTCCCACTCCATTCCCTCGACATCGCAGACCAGCCAGGCCCCCGGCCTAAACCCATGCCTCTCGCATGCATGGGCAAGGGTGTCAGCGGGCACGCGCACCTCCTTCATGCCGGCGATGGAAAGGTCGCTCGTCGAGCCGGAAAGTGGCAGCTCGAACGACCAGTAGAACACGACCTCCGCCGTGTCCTCGCCGCAGATTGCACGATTGACGGAGAGGTAATCAGCTGAGGGATGGTTAAGCGCCACAATCTGCCGGCCGATGGCCGCCAACTCGGGCACCGCCTCGTAGGAGACAAGTCGGCGAGGTCCGCAGCCAAGTATGACGGAGGAGACGACGCCCATGCTCCCGCCGAGCTCAAGGACATCGGAACCTCGTGGCAGAAAACGACGGACAAGCAGAGTCTCGGCTCGCTCGAAACGTTGTGAATCCAGGCTGGCGAGGGCAGCCCTATTGGGCGCGAGGTGTGCGGGAAATCTTACTCCGAAGTGACGGGCGTCACCTTTATGACCGCATGCCCTCATTGCGGCGACAAACTTACCTTTGATGGAGTGCAGCAGCCGCATTAGCATCTTAATGAGTTAATTTTTGGTAGGCGCAACGTTACAGTTAGTCTGTTCCGAGCTAGTACCTAAATGGATTTTTAAGCGACAGCGCAAAATCTTTGATAATCGACAGAAAAAGAAATGTCGCGAGTCGCAGCTCATTCACCTTCAGCAGCCTCGGCAGATATAGATTGTGGCACGGCATCTGACGTCGCCGCGTTCCTCACGCCCGGGTCGCCGGAAGGCCTCGCCTGGCTCAAGGAGATCTACGCCGAAGCCATCGCGCGCGAATACCGCTTCTTCAGCTACGGCGACGCCATGCTGATTCTTTGAGGGTTAGGGTTCATTCTCTGGAAAATCATCCAGCTCTTCGATGGGCGAAATGCCCCGGCGCCATTTAAAGACGTTCTTCCCTGGCTCCATTTCTAGTCCTCGGTCGTTTGGGACAGGATTATAATAATAGGTGAAGCTGAGCAGATGGTGGATATAGTCGAGAGAGCCGACGATTTTCGTATAGTGAGCGGAAGCGACACTGCCATCTGGCGCCAATTTGACGCGAGTCCGCAGGTAGTATCCTGGATAGTCCTTGAAGGCCGTGTGGAGGAAGGGTCCGCGGGAGGAGAGCTTCATTTCAAAGGTAGATGCGTAGCGGCCCTCCGGTGCGAACGGCGGCATGCGCAGCTGGCAGTAAGGCCAGTTCCTTGGCTCAGCGATGATCCCTGAGCTCGGCTCAGGGAACGCTACCCTTAGGCTGTAATTCCAGTCATTGTGTAGGCGGGCGAAATCTCGCTCCGTCAGTTTCCGGAGGTCAGGATCGGCACGATCACGCGCCATCTCTTCCGGTGTCACCCTAGGGCTGTCTTGAGAGGAGGAGAGGTAGAAGCGAATGTCGGCGACTTCACCTTTGCCGTAGGGCGTTATGAAAGACCCTTTTTCAAAGTCATAACCCAGCCAGGTGTTTTCTGGCAGTTGCCCAGGCTTAGAATAAACCCGCACCTTGCGGGCATGGAGTGAAGTCGGCCGATGGCGTCGCGGCATGCCGAACGTGTATGACTGGTTCGGCTCCCGGCTGTAGATGCCATCTTGCGTATCCGTGATGAGGCAGGGGTAGAAGCCATCTTTGGATACGTCGATGCGACTCAGGCTCATGTCTGCTTTCGCCGAGAACGTAAAGGTGCCGTCAGCTCCGGTTTTATTTTCGACTAGCTGACTGCTTGAGTAACGTGGATCGTTCTGACGATGAAGAATAATATTAAGTTTAGCATCAGGAATAGGCCGATCGCTTTCATCAATAATCTGCAATTTGAATTCCGCTGCAGTGGCACCAGCGTATAGCATAATGAGCAGAATAAGCGTTCCGAGGGTTTGGTTCATGGGAGTTTGGATTACTTGATCATGCGCTCGAAGAGCGGGAAGACGAAGGGTAGGGCGACGTTCTTATAGTCGCTGTGCAGCCAGTGGCCTGAGTTGTCGGCCTTGTGTCCGGCGACGGGCCAACGATTTTTGGGAACTCGACCTTTAGTCTCCAGATTTATGTCCTGGTGAATTTCCCCCATTATATTCTTCGTCAGTGGATTGGAGAGCGGCACGGCGCCGGCGGCGAAGGTGACAGCGGGAATGCCTCGGGCCAGCAGGTCATAGCGCACCAAGCTATCGTCGAGCAGCGGAGAGACGCGGGGTGGCCGGGTTGTATGAAGCCAGTCCTCTGTGAAGGGTCGGAAGAATGGATTGGCGATTAGTTGCGGGTTTCCGATACGCCCTGCGGCTCGTGGAGTCACGCGCTCATAGTAACCATTGCCCCGGCCGGAGCCGGCTCTTTGGAGATATCGTCCGCGCCACGCTCCATTGAACCCCCAGCCGCCTTGGCTCCGCTCCATCGC
>CAXNEN010000128.1:0-5056 GCA_964201505.1 Opitutales bacterium | reverse complement strand
TCGAAGCCAAATGCCGTACGGTCTGCTTCAGGGCATAGTCGAGGAACTTATCTGAGGGCTGCTCGACCGCTCCTAAGACGGTGCGCAGCGAAGTCTGACCACCAACATGACTGAGGGCCACGACGGCCTCCAGGCGGACGCGAGGGTGCGTATCGGTGATGGCCTTAGCCAGCCGGACCTGGACATCGGGCAGCTGGTTCGCCCATTCCCCGGCGACGCGGGCGGCATAGGAACGAATCCGGAAATCAGTTGAAGACTGTAGGCCATCAAGCAAAGCAGGACGGACGGCGGCATGAGCCTGCAAGACTCCGAGTGCCTCGAGTAGTTGCGCTTCTGGGCGATCCTTGGCAATAAAGACATCGGCCGCCGCCAAAACCTTCTCGGACGGGCGATGGAAAAGCAGACGCCGGGCCTGATAACGCGTCCAGCGCTCGGGCGATCCGAGCTGCGCGAACAGATCAGCTTCGTTCATCTCGACGAGGTTAGGCTGCTTGACGGATGGCAACCCCTTGGCGGTGATGCGCCAGATACGGCCATGCGAACGATCGCGACGCGGGTCGGCATAACTGGCCTGATAATGGCCAATGACGGCGTTGAACCAGTCGCAGGCATACAAGGCGCCATCCGGCCCGACCGAAACGTCGACGGGGCGGAAGGCTTTGCTGCTGGAGATGATGGGGCTGACGATCCGCTCGGTCTTGAAGCCGGAGCCGTCGTCGACGAAGCGATGCAGGTCGAGCGTGTTGCCGTAGTAGCCGCCGATGAAACCGGCGCCCTGGAGTTCCGGCGGCATGGCCTTGGTGCCGAGGATGTCGACGGAGTTGGATTTCAACGGGGAGTCGAACAGCGCATGCGTACCCGCGTATTCGTCCGGCGTCTCGATGGCGCCCAGGCCAGGTAGGCTATAAAAACCGGCGACGCGGTCACCGCTCTTATGGAAGGGCTGGAAATAGTCGTCAAAGGCGACGCCCCAGCAATTGTGGCCGGCCTTACCATACTGGAAGAACGGCTGGAGTCTTTGGTTCTTCAAGTCGTAGCGCATGAGGCCCGACTTCGGCAGGCTGACGATACCACGCGGCGTCTCGACCCGCGTGATGGCGTGCAGGCCTTGGCTCATCCAGAGCGTGCCATCTGGACCATGGCTGATCGAGTTGACGAGCTGGTGGGTATCGCCGACGCCAAAGCCTGACATCAGGACCTCAGTCTTGTCCGCCTTCCCGTCGCCATCGGTGTCGGTCAGTTTGATTAGGCGATCAAAGTCGCACACGAGAATCGACGTGTTGCCAATTTCATCGGTCAGCGGCTCGACACCCTGTACCATCGTGAGGCCCTCGGCGAAGCCGACGGCCTTGTCAGCCTTACCGTCGCCATCAGTATCCTCAAGGCGGAGGATATAGTCGCGAGGTTTCACGCCTGGAACCGCTTGTGGATAGGTAGGCGAGCAACAGACGTAGAGGCGTCCCTTGGCGTCCCAGGACATCTGGGTGGGCTTGGCGACGCCGAGTAGCTCATCGGCGAAGAGATTCACCTCGAAACCTTCAGCCACCTTGAAGGTGGCCTGCTCTTCGGCGGCAGACATCACCTTCTCGGTGCTGACAACTGGACCAGCCTGCGGCGCCGGTCGGTTCGTCGGCTCACCGCGGGCCAGAGCTTGGATGTGTTTGTCCCATGACGAGACCAAGGGCTTATAGGCTTCGAAGTTCTGCTTCAGTGAAGGCACCGGACCGAAGCCCTTACCATAATTCTGCGAGATGCGGTCACCATAAACAAAAGACCAGTTGGCCGGGCGCCAGCAATCCGCCCAAAGGCGGTTCTTCTCCACAATCGCCGCTTGGAGCTTCGCGGAGAGCTGAGAATTATCAGGAAGGCCGAGGGAACGCGCCACCTCGCGGCCAACGACCGCAAGGCCCTGGGCAGAAAGATGCAATCCATCGGTCGACGCTTCCTTCTGGGTAACCTCGGTAAGATCGACGTAAGGCAAGCCGCGCTGCTTGGCGATGTCAGCCACCGCGGAGGCATACTCGACCAGAACTTTGCGGTTCGCAGAAGTCGTCAGGTCAGGCAGACGCGTCGAAGGCATGAAGCCCGCCGGCGAGAGCAACACGATGCGCGGCGTGTGACGTCCCAGCTCATCGAGCAGGCGGTGGTAGTCGGACTTGAACTTGGCGAGGCCGACCGAGCCTTGGAGCGCCTCGGCTTGGCCAAACTGCACGATGAGCGTCGTAGCACTGGCGGCCTCGAGTTGGCCTTTCCAAGGACCGAAATTGAGGTCACGCCACTGCTCATGGACCGTATCCGCTTCCCAGGCCATGGAGCGGAAGACGGGGTTCTTGGCGGCGAAGGCTGCGGCGAGTCGCGACTCGATTTCGCCGGACTTGGCATCACGGACGAGATTCTCCTGACCGATGAAGACGATGACTTCGTCCTGACCGAGGTCAAATTTGCCATCCTTGAAGGGGGCTGGTGGTACCCATACAGACTTCACGTCGCCGAAGCGGTTCATGACCGTCTCCTTGGTTGTGACTGGCAGATTGTTCAGAGGGTCGAGGACAACGTTGCGAAATCGGATCTCGGCCTTGCAGTTGCCGTGAATCTGGAGACCGATGAGGCCGTAGGCGTCGTCGATGGAGGGATTAGTCTCCGTATAATCCAAGGTGGCCTTGCCGTTGAGGAAGATCGTGATGCGGGGACCTTCAGCTCTGATCTCATACTTATTCCATTCACCCTTCTTCTCGAGCTCAGCAATCTCGGTGTCGGCCTTCACTCCATACCCTCCGACGCCGGTACCAGCTCGTGCCAGGAATTTCTTGCGGCGAGATTCGTCGTAAAGCGACCCTGTGTGTCCATAGCCAATGTCGGCCTGATAACCGATCATCTCATTCGGCGGATTAGTCGCGCGAAGGCTCCGAAATTGGACGCCCCCGTTCACGAACCCCTCGGTGCCGACGAGCTTGTATTCCAGCGTCAGACGGAAGTTATAAAAGCTGCGCTTAGTCGTCAGGAACTCGTTACGCGGATTACCGGCCATCGATCCGCCCACGATCTCACCATTCTCGACGCGCCAAACCTTAGGGTCGCCGTCCCATCCCGTCAGCGTCTTACCATCAAACAAAGGCGCCGGCGCGGCCATGAGTCCGAGGACTCCGGCGAAAAGAGCAAAGGTCAGAACAAATCGCTTCATGGGGGTATCCGTGTTAGGCAATCCGCCCGAGGGATTATTCCAACCTGAAACGCACGAGCGGCAGAAAAGGACACAAAAAGACCGAAGGCTTTTCAACCTCCGGTCCTCGTGGCCTCAGGCCCTCCTGTCTTCGAACTCAGGCCAACCCCAGGTGCTTCAGGGCCTCGGGCGTAGGTCCGTCGAAGTTGACGGTCGGGACGTTACCAACGTAACCGACATCCTTCCAGCCCTGCGGAGTGGTATAGTATCCGCTGGCGGCAAGATAGCGGAAGCGGCCGAAGAAGTTCTGGGCGGACTTGAACTCCTTCTTCACCGCGGTCTTGCCGCAGATGTCGTCGGCGATCGCGCACTTCTGCGGTTCGGCGAGGTCGGCGAAATCCTTCTGGAAGCGACGCTGGGCTTCGGCATCGAGCCAATCGAGGCCTTCGGTGATGATCGAGCGATCCTTGTTAGTCTCGTCGTAAGGCGAACTGATCCACTCATCGATGAACTCCTGGACTCCCAGCTGCGAGGGGAGCTTATCGCCCGGGTTGTTGGGCGGCAGGATGAGGTCGGTCAACGAGGCGGCCGCCTTGCGCTGCTTCGGCGTCAGGGTGAGCGGCCAGAGGTCGCCCGGAGTGTAGTTCTTATTAAGCAACGGGTCCGTGCCTATCCGTTGTCCACCGGGGGCGGCGGGACGCGGGAGCTTGTCCTGGGCGGAGGCGTGCGGGAAGATCGCAGCTGCCGCGGCGGCGGTGCCGATCCACTTGAGCGCCTGACGGCGATCAATCTGACCGGAATTATCTGCGGGAATGTTTTCCATGTTCGTAGGCATTAGAGGTTACCCTTGCGCATCTCTTCGATGAGATGGTCGGTGGCTCGCCACGCGAGCGCCATGATTGTAAGCGTGGGGTTCTTGTCGGCGTTACTGCAGAAGGCCGAACCGTCGTTAAGGAGTACGTTCGGGACCTCCCAGCACTGATTCCACTGGTTAGTGACCGACTTCTTGGCATCGGCTCCCATGATGGCTCCGCCGACTTCATGGATGATGCGTCCGCCAGTATCGATGGCCTTGGATCCGTCAGCCTGAGGGTTCCGGGCTTTGCCGCCGATGGCTTCGATCATCATCGCAAAGGTGGCCTCCATGTGCGCGGCTTGCTTAGTCTCGTGCTCGGACCACTTCCAGTGGAAGCGTAGCACCGGAATGCCCCACTTGTCCTTCACGGTCGGATCGAGCTCACAGAAAGAGTTCTCATTCGGAATCATCTCGCCGCGCCCAGCGAAGCCGATGCCGGCGCCATACTTCTGGCGGACTTCTTCCTTATAGCTCTTGCCGTAGCCAGGGCTCGCGCCGCCGGTACCGAGTCCGGGCATCCGACGACCGGTGCCGAACTCGATGTGGTAGCCACGGGCGAAGCCGAGCTTGCTGGCATCCTTATACAGCCACCAAGGGATATAGACGTGGGTGCCCGCGCCTTCTTCATTGTGGACTGGGAGATTTTCGAAAGCGGGGACGCTGCCGCCGAGGCCGGCGCCCACGGTGTCCATGATGTACTTGCCGACGAGACCGGAGCCGTTGGCGAGCCCGTTCGGGAAACGGTTAGACTTGGAGTTGAGCAAGATGCGAGCGGTCTCGCCCGAGCTCGCGGCAAGAATCACCGCGCGACCCTTCACGGCGCGCTCTTGGCCGGTGACCTTATCGATGAAGATGACGCCATTGGCCTTACCGTCGGTGCCGACGGTGACCTCGCGGGCATGGGCATTGCAAAGGATGTCGAGGTTGCCGGTCGCGTGGGCCGGCGGGAGGTGCACGGTGGTCGACTGGTAGTTGGCCTTGATTGAGCAGCCCCGGCCGCAGTCGGTCGCCCAGAAACACGCGGCGCGTTCCTGCATGGC
>CAXNEN010000127.1:0-5110 GCA_964201505.1 Opitutales bacterium | reverse complement strand
TCCATCACCGGCTCCTCGGGTCTCTCCAAGGAAGAAGTCGAGAAGCTCCGCAAGGAAGCCGAACTCTATGCCGAATCTGATAAGAAGGTGCGCGAGCTCGCCGAAGCCCGTAACCGCCTCGACGCCGGCGTCTTCACCGCCGAGAAGTTTATCGCCGATAACGGCGAGAAGATGCCTGCCGAAGCGAAGACCGCCGCTGAAGCCGCGCTCAAGGAAGCCCAGGAAGCCCTTAAGAAGACCGACGCCAACGCCGAGGAATTCGAGAAGGCCGCCACGGCCCTCCAGACCGCCCTCATGGCCGCCGCGCAGACCGTCCCTCAGCCCACTTCCGGCGATCAGCCGCAGGCTGACGCGGGCCCCGCTCCTGAAGAGAAGAAGAAGTCCAAGGACGGCAAGGTGGTCGACGGTGACTTCGAAGTCGTCGACGACGGTAAGAAGTAAGCGCGAAGTAAACGTGCTGGGCCTGGGCTAGGGACAGGCTGACAAGCAAAGGGCCGGAGTCGCGAGACTCCGGCCCTTTTTGCTTACGGAGCCTTCACGACGGCGTTGATGCCGTTGGGCGTCATCGCCGGGGAAGCCTTCCAGGTTTTTCCATCAGCCGAAAAGGACATCTTGCCGGGCCAGGAACTGGTGATGAAGCGGGTGCCGTCGGTCCAAAGAATGCGTCCGGGTGGGCGCAGCGTCGAGGGCTGCCAGTTCGTGCCGTCGCTCGAGGTGATCACGGTTTTGCCGCCGCCAGCGATGAACGCTTTACCGGTCCACTGGAGCCAATCGAGTTTTTCGTCGGCTGGACGTTCCTGTTTCTGCCAGGTCTTTCCGTCGGCCGAGGTCATGATGACGCCGTTGCCGACCGCGACGAAGGTGCCCCCGCCGAAGGCGAGCGCCCGGAGCTGGGGGAGGTCAGAGCGGAAGTCGACCTTCGTGCCGTCGGCCGAGGTCATGCACCAATAGAACTCTTTCTTCGCACCCGCTTCGCCCATGAACACCGTGACACCATTACCAAAAGCAGCATGGCGGAACCAAAGCGCCCAGCTGGGGATTCCGGTCGTCTGGGCCTGGGCGCCTTGGGTCCAGCTGACGCCATCCTCGGAAAACCAGAGGGTGCGGTCTGGTCCGCCGGCGATGAAGCGCTGGCCTGACCTGATGACTGGATTAACGCGAAAGGGTAGTTTCTTCACCTCTTCCCATTTAACTCCGTCCGCTGAATTGAGGATATGCCCCACCTGGGCCCCGCCGACCACGACGAATTTTCCTGCGCCGAAAGCAGCGGACATCAAGTTGTTGCTGTCGTCCTTGCCCTCGGGTGCCCACTCGGCGGTGATTTCCCAGTTGAGGCCATCGTGCGAGATCATGCGACGTCCTCCGTAGCCGACGGCCAGCCAGGTCTCGGCGGCGAAGGCCTGCAGCACCGATAGTCCGAGTAACAGGGCGAGCCGCATGCTCAGGCCAGTTCGAAGCCTTTGACGCTGCGGCCGTTGCTGCTGCCGAACTTCTCGAGGCCGACATCCATGCGGTGCGCGATCTGGACGAAGAGGTTGGCGAAACGGGCGTTGTCGTTGCCCTTGCCGCCGGCGACGACGTGCTTGCCGTGACGGAAGCCGCCGCCGGCCACGATGAGCGGGATGTCGCGGGTGCTATGGGCGCTGGCGTTGCCGAGATTGCTACCCGCCATGACGATCGTGTTATCGAGCAGGGTGCCGCGGCCTTCCCTGACGCCTTTGAGCAGGCCGAGGAGGCGGCCAATCTCCGCGAATTCCGCGCGCTCGATGATCCGCAGCTCCTCGATCTTAGCCTCGTCTTGGCCGTGGTGCGAAAGGTTATGCCAGTCCTGGCTGACGCCCTCGATCTTGGGCGTCGCGTTCATGCCGCCGGCGCTGTAGGTGATGAAGCGGGTCGAGTCGGTCTGGAAAGCCAGCGTGATCATCTCGTGCATCAGCCTGGTCTTGGCGATGATGTCGGTGCGGTCCGCGACATCCTTCGGCGCTGCGGAGGAGACCTTGGGCTTGGGACGAGTCGCCCAGGCGGCGGATGAAAGCAGCCGCGCTTCCAATTCGCGGACGCTCGTGAAATATTGGTCCACTTTCTCCCGATCCCTCGGGCCTAGGTTGGCATTCATCTTCTTGACCTCTTCGCCGACGGTATCGAGGATGCTGCGCCCGCGGCGTAGCTCATCCAGCTGACGTCTCACTTCCGTCGGGCTGCCTTCCACGAACAGGAGCTGGAAGACCTTAGACGGAGAAGGTTCCGCGGGGAGGCAGACCCCGTTCATCGTCCAGGACATCGTGGCATGGTTACCTGCCGAAAGCACGAGGGAGGTGAAACGGGTGTCGGGGTTGAGTTTCTGGACCAGCAGCTGGTCCAGTGAGATCGAGTTGCGAAAACCTGGTAGACCCGGGTGCCTGGCGGAAGTCAGCCAGGTGAGTTCGGAGGTGTGTCCGTCGGAGCCGTTCTGTTCATCGTGGGAGAGTCCCGAGAAGACCGTGAAGTCTTTGCGGTGCGCTTGGAGCGGTTCGAGGTAGTACGAAGGCGTGTAGTCGGCGCCTTCTTCCTTCGGCACGAGCAGGGGGACGTGGAAGCCGAGGCTGTAGTTCATCGCCAGGAGTCGGCGAGGCTGCGTGGTGGCGGCGCGGGATTCCGCGGCATTCGCGAAGCTGGGGACCATGGCCTCGAGCCAGGGCAACGTCAGCAGCAGGCCGGTGCTGCGCAGGAAGGCTCGGCGGTCGATGCGGGTCTTGGTGGCGATGTGCGGGGCGTTCATTTGGTCAGGAAGATTTCGCTCTGGATGAGGTTGTGGAGGAGGTCGCGAAGTCCGTTGCCCTGCGTGAAGGTCTGGCGGGCGAGGCGCTGGAGTTCGGTACGATCCGAGAAGCCCATCGCGCGGCCGCTGCCGTAGGCAGCCAGTTTGCGGGTGAGTGCGAGCGTGAAAGCCTCCGGGTCGGCGAGCAGGACCTTCTGCTTAAACTCCTTGAGGTCGGCGAAGGCCTTGCCGTCGGCGGTCGTGCCGGAGGCATCGACCGGTGGCCCGACGCGCCATTGCACGCGCTTGAGGTTAGGCGGGGACTTGAACTGGCGGCCGAGGCTACGGTAATTCGCCTGCCAGCCCCCGGCGACGTCGTAGCTCTCGAGGGCGAAGCCGGGCGGGTCGATCTTGGAGTGACAGGAGTTGCAACTCTCGGTGGAGCGGTGCTTTTCAAGCATCTGGCGGAGGGTGACCGCGCCACGGATATCGGGTTCGACGCCAGGGGTTCCGGGTGGCGGCGGGGACGGCGGGGTGCCGAGGATGCGGTCGAGCACCCAAGCTCCGCGCATGACGGGTGAGGTATTACTGCCGTTGGCGGAGACCTTGAGGATGCTGGCGTGGGTGAGTAGTCCGCCGCGGTGGTACTCAGGCTTCAGCGCGACCTTGCGGAAGGCGACGCCTTCGACGTCGGGGATGTCGTAATGGCGGGCGAGGCGGTTGTTCAGCATCGTCCAGTCGGAATCGAGGAAGTCGGTTACGCTGAGGTTTTTTGCGAGGACTTCGGCAAAGAAGCCGCGGGTCTCATCGAGCATGGCGGCCTTGAGGGCATCGTCGTACTCGGGGTAAAGCTGCTTGTCCGGCGTGGTGGCGTCGATGTTGCGGAGCGAGAGCCACTGATCGGTGAAGTCGCGCACGAAGCGCTGCGCGCGCCGATCCGAGAGCAGACGGTCCGTCTGGGCGCGCAGGGTCGCAGGCTTCAGTAGCGCACCAGTCTCGGCGTGCTTGCGGAGTTCGTCATCGGGCGCCGTGCCCCAGAACATGTAGCTCAGCCGTGAAGCCACGGCCCAGGCATCGAGGCGCCCGGACTGCTCATGGAAGTAAAGGTTGGCGGGGGAGCAGAGGACGGCCGTGTAGGCGGTCATTAACGATTCCTCGAAGGTGGACCCGTTCTTGAGCTCGGCTTCGAAAAGGCGCACGTATGCGTCGGCCTGCGTCGGCTGGCTCTTCTCGCGGACGACCTTGGCCACGAAGGCCTTGATAAGCTTCGGTCCGTCGACGGCCGGCTGGGTGCTCGTGACCTCATACATCTGCTGGGTGCGGCGTTTCTCGTATTTCATTCGCTTGGCGGCCTCGGCGGTCGGAGCGTTCGGCAGGTCGCCGAACATGAGCTTATGTCCTTTGCCCGGCCACTGCGGAAGCAGCGGGCCCTCGACGCGCATGGGCTTCATCGCCAGTCCGGGGCCGGGGTATTTGGCCGGGCCGGTCTTTTGGTTCAGGTTATAGTCAAAGGTGCGGAGGTCGGGGAATAGGCGGACCTTGTCGCGCACCTTCAGTTGTACTTCGATCTGCACCTCGTTGCCGTCCGGGAGGAATTCCTGGACGGATTGGAAGCGGGTGGGGCTTCCTGTGAAGAAGGGTCCGGAGAAGATTGTCACCATCACAGGCTTCTCGCTCTGATAGGCGCGGCCGCCGAGCGTGACGCGGTAGAGGCCGGCGATCGGCGCCTCGAATTCTGCCATGAGTGCCGGATAGGTGGCCTCGTTGAAGGTCACGACGCTACCGTCAGCGAGCTTGTGCCAGCTCTTGCCGATGTGCGTGGCGTTACGGCCGTCCCCGAAGCCAATCGTCTTATCGATTTTCTCGGGAGCATCGCCTTTGTTCATCGCGGCGTTCAGCGCCTGCCGAGCTGCATCCATGGTGCGTTGCAGGTGGACCGATGATAGGTCGAGCGCCTCGCCGACCTTGTCGAAGCCTTGGGCACGGCCATCCTCGGGCAGCAACGGGGCGAGCTCTTCATTGATGCCGAGCAGGTCGTTGAGCGTCTGTTCGAGTTCGTTGCGATTCAGGCGACGGAGGACTGTGGCCTTATTCGCCTGGTCAGAGGTCGTCAGTCCCGCGGCGAGGATTTGGGTGAACCGAGCTTTTTCGCCAGCCTCGGGCCGGGCCTTCTTCTTCGGTGGCATCTCGCCTTGGTCCACGCGATCGAAGACGCGCACCCATTTGGCCAGTGTCTCGGGCTGGTTCAGGTCGGCGGACAGCTTGCCGAAATCGAGTCCGCCTTTGGCTTCGTCGGCGTCATGGCAGTCGACGCAGTGTTTCTCGATGAACGGGCGCAGCTCTTTCGGCGGTTCGGCGCAGAGCAGGGCGGTC
>CAXNEN010000126.1:0-5115 GCA_964201505.1 Opitutales bacterium | reverse complement strand
GGCAAGGCCAAGTCGGCCGCCGAGAAGGAAAAGGCGACCAAGGAACTCGTGGCCCAGCGCGCCGCGCTCGTCTATTTCACCAAGGAAGCCGCGGCCGTGAAGCCGGCCGCCGTCGCTTTCCGCGCCGCCGAAGCGGAGCTTGCTAAAGTCCGGACCGAACTCGCGACCGCCCAGGCCAAGACCCGCGACGTCGTCGCCGAGACCACTGCGCACCGCGAACGCATCGTCACTCTCAAGGCCGCCCAGTTCAACGTCGGCGTCCTCACTGAGCAGGAGAAACTCGCCAAGCTCGAGCAGGACATCGCCGACCTCATCGCCGCCAAGGCGGATAACGAGGCCGCCAAGGTCACCGCTGCTGCGCGGATTGAATCCTCGAAGAAGACCATCGCGCAGAATGAAGATCAGATTCCTCGCCAGATGGAGGCGCTCGAAGCCCTGAAGGCCGAGTTTGCCGCCCTGGATAAGACGCTTTCTCCTCACCGTCTCCGCGAGGCGGAGGCGATGGGCAAGATTGAGGCTCAACAGAAGCTGATCGACGCCCAAGGTGAGGCGATCGTCCGTCTTGGTCAGGACCGGGACGCCGTCGTCGCCATGGCTACCGCCGCCTCCGCCGCCTATCGTGACAAGAACCCCGCGCCATCGCGCGTCCGCCTCACTGAGGCCACCGCCAAGGTCGAGGAGGTCAAGCAGTCGATTGCCGCCGCCAAGGCCGTCGCCGTGAAGGCCAAGGCCGCCGCGGAGGCTGATGCTGCGAAGTCGAAGGCGTTCGCGCTTGCCGTCGTCAAGGCTGCCGATGCTGCCAAGCAGGCCGGAGCCGCGCTGCCGGTGGCCGAGAAGGCCTACGGGGAAGCGAGGACTTTCACCGCGGTCTTCTCCTTCAGTTATTTCTCACGAAAGAAACAGACCGAGGAGCAGGTCGTACTCGCCAAGGCCGTGGCCGCCAAGGCCCAGGTCGGTCAGGCTGAGGCTGAGAAGGTTCTCGTCGCCGCCAAGTCTGCCGAGCAGACGTCCATCGCCGCGACAACCGCCGCTGAAGAGGTCGTGGCCGTCGCCTCGAAGAATCTCGCCCCCACTGTCGCCGCTGTCGCTGCCATCTCGAAGGAACGCTCCAAGCATGCCGTCGAACGCGATAAGCTGGCCGCTCCGGGGGTCGCCGCTGAAAAGGATTACGTCGCAAAGTTGCCCGCCCTGAAGATCGCCTTGCAGAAAGCTAAGGACGAACTCCCCCCGCTTGAGCAAGCCCTCGTCGGAGTCCGTGCCCAGTTCGCCGAAGCTGGTAAGCCCGCGGAAGCTAAGCGACTACTGGTGGAGGCCGCCGCCAAAACGCTCGAGCTTACCAAGAGCGAGAAAGTCAAAGCCGAGAAGGCGCTCGTCGCCGCCCAGAAGGATATCCCGCAGCGCGACAAGAATCTTGAGGAGATTGCCAAGTCCTATGCCGAACTCACCCCGCAGGTCGAGCCGATGAAGGCCAAGGTAAAAGCCGTGCTGGATCAATATTTCGCGATGCTGCCGAAGCGCGAAGTCGCGAAGAAGTGATGGTTGATTAGAGGTAGGGGTAGGGATTGGGGTAGGGGTAGGTAATCTTGGTAGGGACAGCACCACGTGCTGTCCTTGCTTGTTTGGGTAGGGTCGGGACCGCGTCACGACATAGCCTTTCGTTTCGGGTGGCGGGTGGCAGCCTCGGGTGGCAGGTGGCGGGAATAGTTTGAGCAGGGAAGGGTGATTTGACTCTTTCTACCCCGACCCCTACCCCTATCCCTGTCCCTAAAACAATGCTCTCCCGCCGCCGTTTCTTGGAATCTGCTTTCGTGGCGGCCATCGCGGCCTCGCTCGGCGGCGCCGAAGGAAAGCGTGCCCCGCGCGTGGTCCTGCGGTCCTCTTGGCAGACCGTGAATATCGGCGATATCGCGCACACGCCGGGTATGCTCGCCTTGCTAGAGAAGTATTTCCCGGAAGCCGTGATTACCCTCTGGCCCTCCAGCGTCGATAACGGCGTGAAGGAGATGCTGGCGGCCCGCTTCCCAAAGTTGCAGTTCGTCGGATCCAAGCCCGACGTCGCCCAACTCTACGCTGAGAATGATTTTCTTCTGCACGGTTCCGGCCCTTCGCTCGTCGGCGAGAAGCAGGTCGCGCTGTGGCGCCAGCAGGGCCCGAAACCTTACGGCGTCCTCGGCATCACTCAGGGCACGCCCACGCCGGAGACGGCTGAAATCCTCAGCGGCGCGCAGTTCGTCTATTTCCGTGACTCGGTCTCGCTCGCGACCGCCAAGGCCGCCGGCGTGAAGTGCCCGGTGATGGAGTTTGGTCCGGACGGCGCGTTCGCGACCGACCTGCGCAACGAGGAGAAGGCCGAGGCCTTCCTGCATGGCTGGGGCCTGGAGCGCGGCAAGTTCCTCTGCTGCATCCCGCGTTACCGCATCACGCCCTATTGGACGATCCACAAGGAGCGCGCCTTTGATCCCGTGAAGCAGAAGCGTAACGCCGAGATGAAAGAGCATGACCATGCGCAGCTGCGCGCCGCAATCGTCGCGGTCGTGAAGCAGACCGACCTCAAGGTGCTGATTTGCCCCGAAGACCGCACCCAGATGGCCTTGGGCAAAGAGATCCTTTTCGATAAGTTGCCCGATGACGTGAAGGACCGCGTCGTCTGGCGTCAGGACTACTGGCTGACTGACGAGGCCCTGAGCGTCTACGTCCGGAGCGCTGGCCTCTTCGGCAACGAGATGCATTCGCCCATCATGTGCGTCGGCAGCGGCATCCCGGCCATCGTCTGCCGCTGGGCCGAGCAGACCTCCAAGGGCAATATGTGGAAGGATATCGGCCTCTCCGAGTGGCTCTTCAACCTCGACGACGAGCCGCAGCTCGCGGGCATCGTCCCGGCCGTGCTGGCCATGGCCAAGGACCCCGCCGCTGCGAAGGCCAAGGTCGCCAAGGCCCAGGCTATCCTGCACGAACGTCAGTCCGCGGCGATCGGTCGCGTCAAGCAGGCGGTTGGCTGAACGATGGGTCGCAACTTCTGGCTAGTCTAGGGGTTCAGTCGTTAGTCACCTATGCCCATGCGTCTCGCTGCTGTCCTTTTTGCTGTTTTTTCGGCATGCCTCTCATCGCTCTTCGGCGCGAGCGCCAAGCCGAACATCGTCTACATCTTGGCCGATGACCTGGGTTTCGCGGAGCTCAGTTGTAATGGCTCCGATCGTTACAAGACCCCGAACATCGACGCCTTGGCGAACAGCGGCGTGCGCTTCACGCGTTTCTACACGGTGCCGCTCTGCGGACCCTCGCGTGCGATGATCCTGACTGGCCGCTATGGTTTCCGCTCCGGTGCGGTCACCCAGGACGCCTGCAAGACCATCATCCGTACCGGTGAAAAGGCCGAGGTCATGATTCCGACCGTCCTCAAGAAGGCTGGCTACGCGAGCGCGCTGATCGGCAAGTGGGGGCAGCTCACGCCGTCCGGCGATCCGTCGGACTGGGGTTTCGACCATGAACTCTATTACAAGGGCAGCGGCATGTACTGGAACAGTAAGGTCGCCAAGCCGATGTCCGAAGGCGGCGAAGTGCGCGGCGACCCTGATACCTACGTCCTCGACGGCAAGACGGTTTCGGTGAAGGACGACGAGTATATCCCAGACCTGCTGCACAAGGACGCCACCGCCTGGATGGAGGCGCAGAAAGGCCGTCCGTTCTTCCTGTATTATTCGCTCTCTCAGGTGCACGGCGAGATCTTGCCGACTCCGGATAGCGCTCCGGCCCCGAAGGGTGAGTCGAACAACCAACGCGCCCAACGTCTACTCTCTGATAACATCGCCTACATGGATAAGCTCGTCGGCAAGCTCGTAGCCGAACTCGATCGCCTCAAGCTGCGCGAGAACACCCTGATCGTCTTCATGGGCGACAATGGTAGCACTAAGTCGGCCGCGGTTGACGCCACCATCGGTGGCCGCCGAATCGAAGGCGAGAAGGGCTCCATGAAGGAAGGCGGCGGCCTCGTCCCGTTCTTCGCCACCTGGCCCGGCGTGACCCCGCCCGGAAAAGTGAACGCCAACGTCGCTGACGCCAGTGATCTCCTGCCGACCTTCGCCGAGATCGCCGGTGCGCCGCTGCCGACCGGCCGCGTCATCGACGGACGCAGCCTCGTCTCGCAGCTTAAGGGTGACACGAAGTCTCCGCGCACCTGGGCTTTCTGCCAGCTCAGCAATAACTACTACGTCCGCGAGGCGGGCTGGAAGCTCGACCAGTCGGGCACCCTTTACGACATGAAGGACGCCCCGTTCAAGGAAGTGGCCGTAGCGGCCGACACCAAGGACGAAGCCGCCGTGGCCGCTCGTGCCCGCCTTGCGGCCGCTTTGACCGGCCTGAATCCAGCGGCCGGCTACAAGGACGAGGTCGGTGACGGCTCCGGCCGCAGCGGCAATAAGGACGAGAAAAAGAAGAAGACAAAGAAGGTCAAAGAGGCTAAGTAATCGGTATGACCAGTAACCCTAAGTCCGACTTCAAACGTAATCTCAGCCGGGAGATTGCGGCTTACTTCATCGTTGTCCTGTGCGCCTTGCCGTTCCGGTTCTGGATCCAATCGTCCATCAACGAGGACGACGGCTGGGTGTCTTATCTGGCGAGCACTTCTTTCAGCTATATCTCAGTCGGCCTGATTGGCGCCGTCTTCGTCTCCAAGCTGAGCCTCCGAACCAAGCTCATCCTGACCTTTATCCTCGTCGCGGTCTGAGGTCGGGGGATTGGGTAAGGGTTGTTAGAGACTTTGTCAGAGTCGGCGTAATCAGCGGCCTCTAACTTGAGAAAATCTCGGTTATTTGCCTCAATTCTAGCTGGCGGAGAGGGAGGGATTGGCTCCGCTTCGCTCCGGGGCTTCGCCCCAATCCTGACGGATTGCCTGTTCGGCCTGCGGCCTCACCGAACCCGGGGTCCTCATCCCTCCGGTGGGCTAAAACGGACCTATCAGGCTTACCGTTAAGGTTAGTCTGTCGGTTAAGTCCTAGCTGGCGGAGAGGGAGGGATTCGAACCCTCGGTACCTTGCGGTACACTGCATTTCCAATGCAGCGCGATCGACCACTCTGCCACCTCTCCTTTGTTACCAGCTAGAAGGTGCATCAAAGGGA
>CAXNEN010000125.1:0-5125 GCA_964201505.1 Opitutales bacterium | reverse complement strand
GAGTATGGAGTATAGGTAAAGACAAGGTGTCGCGGGCAAATCACCCCCGATACTCCATACTCGATACTCAGCCTACTTCTTATAGGCCTTCTCCGTCGCCTGCCAGGCGGCGTCGACGGCGGGCTTCAGCACGGCGGCGATGGCCTTGTAGCCGTCGGCGGCGGGATGGAGGTTGTCCTTCAGATAGCTGCCCGGCTTGCCCTCGCCGTTCGGCAGGTTAAGCGCGACGTTGATGTCGACGTACCAGAGGCCTTTACCTTCCTTCACAATCTGCTCGAGCTGGCGATTGTACTCATCGAGGAGTGGCCACTTTGCTTTACGAGATGGGGCACGGGTGGTAGCCACGAAGACTACGGCGCAGTCCGGGTTCTCTTTGCGCAGGCGGGCGAGGTACTCACGGATGCGCGCGATAGGGGCTTCGACCGGATCGCCCGAGTTGATATCGTTGCCGCCGCACTGGAAGACCACGACGCGCGGGTGATAGGGCAGCGTGATGCGGTCCATGTAGCCGTTGACTTCGGTGGTGAAAGAGCCGCCGAAGCCGCGGTTGATCACCGGGTAGGGCTTCATCTCCTCGGCGACATTCTTCCACATGCGTAGCGTGCTGGCACCGGTGAACAGAAGGGCGTGTTGCGGAGGCGGGTTGGCTTTATCGGTAGCCTCGAAAGCGGCGATGTCCTTCGCCATGCGCAAAGGCTGTTGGGCGAGGGGGATGTGGGGCTTGGCGACGTCAGCCGCGAAGGCGGAGACGGCAAGGAGGCAGGCGAGGAGGGCTTTCATTTTGAAAGGGTTAGGGGTTGGGGTAGGGATAGGAAAGGCAGGGAGGGGAAGAGGGCAACACTTGCGAGGGCACGAGGCATCGAGGACTAGAGGGCACGAGGGCTAGAGGCAAAGAGGTGCAAAGGTGCAAATGCGGCGATGCCGCGTGCAAAGGTGCAAAAGTGGGAGAAATAGAAGACGATGCGGGTGACAGGGGGTTCGGGGTTTTGTCTTTCCTCTGCCATCTGTCATCCGTCATCTTTCATCTCATCCCACTCCCATGCCCCTCGTTCCTGGTCTCCTCAGTCCCTATGACGCCGTCCGCGGCTTCGTGTATCTGCCTCGCTTGGTCTCTAAGATTCGCCTGCACGCCGCCGGTCAGTTGCACGCCGATTTCGTGAATAATCTCGGCAAGGCTTTCGACGACCGTTGCTGCCAGTATCTCGGGATCAAGTACGACGACCTCCGCGTCTGGGTGTTACAGCATCCCGCCGCGACGCAGGACGAGGTTCTCGCCTGGGCCGAAGCCAAGGGTCGTAAGCTTTCCACGAACGAGATCGAGATCTGGAACGGTTTCATGACCAAGCGCGGTTGGCGCGACGAAGCTAACGAAGTGCTCGTGCGTCGGCTCAAGGAGAACGGGCTCACTGGCGACGCCGGCGTGGACACGATGTTTGATTACATCGAGGTCGACGAAGGCCGCTCCGCCCGGAAAACCGCGCTTTGAGGCGGTTTTTTCATAATAACGATATAATTAGGGGTTGAGAGGAGAGGCGGCCGACCCAAGGCTGACCCTCCCCCTTTTTCGAACCGTATCCTTGCCGATACTTCTTCGCTTTGCCTCGCCTTCTCACATCAGCGCCCCGTCCGACGGGGAACGGTCTTCGGATCGGGGAGGGACGCGCATGATCCTGTCACTGCTCTTAGCTCAGGTGGCCGAACAGGCTCCGGTGGTGGCGAAAGCGTCGCCGGCCATCGTAAATAATTTCCATGTCGCCCTGCTGGCCTTCAAATCCGGTGGTTGGATTGTCGCGCTCATCGGTGCCGCCGCGATGGTGGGTCGTCTGCTCGTCGACGAAGCCGCTGACGCCAGCTGGCAGCGTTCGCTTCGCCACGTTATCGCCGCGGCGATTTTCGCAGTTATCGCCTACTTCGTCACGTTCCAATGGGAACTCTCGGCCTTGAATAAAGCCATCGTCCAGGGCCTCTGCGGCGCCGTCGCACCGGAACTCGTCGACTGGCTGTCGACGACCATCCGCAAGAAGCTCGGCTTCAAAGATAAGCAGCGTAAGCCAGCCTGGCGAAATCTTTTCTCCCGCAAGCAGAAGCCCAAGCGGCGCCGTCGCGCGACCGCCAAGCAGGCCGCCCCAGCGAAGAAGGCCCCAGCCAAGGCCGCGCTTAAGAAGGGCGTCAAGAAGCCCGCCGCCAAGAAGGCCGCCACCCCCAAGGCACCGGCCGAGAAGAAGCCGCGCGCCAGGAAGCCCGACGACGGTCAGTCCTCCCTTAATCTTTAACCCCAAAACTCCATGTGTGCCCAGCGTAGTCGCGGTCGATCCGCCAAGAACAACCTCATCCAAGCCGAGATCGGCATCGTCGGCATGGCCGTCGTGACGCTGCTCGTCTCCCTGGCCGGCCTCTGGTTCAGCCACGAGCTGCGTGATACCACCAAGCGCGTGAAGGATACGACGATCAGCATCCAATCCTCCTTCCAGGCCTATAAGACCGCGATGAAGTCCGCCGACACGGGCGTCGTGCTTTTCACTGATCAGGGCACGAAGTCGGACAACAAGAACGTCGAAGTGACGGCCACGGCGGCGACCAGCGCCTTGGAGATCGCCGAGCGCGATACGAAGCAGTCCATCAAGCTGCTTGATCAGGTGATTGAACTGCTCGCCACCTATGAGACCGTCACGGTGACCTTTGGCGCCTCGGCGCTGATTTTCGCGCTGTTCGTGGGCATCCGTCGGTTCCGCATGTGAGCGGGGCGACGGTTCAGGCGAAGTGACCGAAGCCGCGGACTTTAATCGGCTCGCCGTCCGCGACGTCGCGGGCGAGGCCGGTGCCGGTCTCGACAACGCCGATGCGAGTCAGCGGGGTCTTTGGAAAGGCTTTACGAAAATGCGCTTCGATTAGGTCAGCGCGGTCGGCGCCTACGCTGAAAAGCAGTTCGTAGTCTTCGCCGTCTTGCAGGACGTGTTCGAGCGTGGGTTTGCCGTCGGATTTGGCGAGCACGGCGGCCGCGTCGGCGATGGGCAGATGAGCAACGCTAATCCGTCCGTCGAACTTGGTTCCGAGTAGGCCGGGCAGGTCTTTGGCGAGGCCATCGGAGAGGTCGGTACAGGCGGTGACTTCGCCGTGTCCGCAGAGCCATTCGCCTTCGGCGAGGCGCGGGGAGAAATCGAGGTGCTTGCCGTAGAGCGATCCACCGAGCTGTCCGGTGACGAAGAGCACATCGCCAGCGGTGCACATTTTGCGCGTGAGGATGCGGTGGGCGAAGCCTTGGACGGCGAGTGTGCCGATAAACGAGCCGGGGTTACCGCGGCAGATGTCGCCACCCACGATACGTAGGCCCGCCTTGGCGGCGGCCCGACCGGCGCCGTGGGCGAAGTCGGTGAGCCAGGTTGCGTCGACATCGGCGCCGATCACGAGGGAAAGTAAAGCGTCGGACGGCACGGCTCCAGCTGCGGCGAGGTCGCTGAGGCTCCGGTTCACCAGCTTGGCGCCAGCGCGGATGCCATCGCAGGCGGCGTCGAAGTGTCGGCCGAGGATTACCGAATCGATCGTGCTCGCCCGAATCGAGCGGCCGCCCGTGGTCGGCAGGTGAGCGCAGTCGCCTCCGGGGCCTTCGGGGAAAGCGGGCGCGGCTTCGGCCAGCGACTGGACGACACGACGGATGAGTTCTTCCTCGGTCAGCTTGGCGACCGAACGGTCCGCGACGGTGGTGAGGGCTCCCATGGCTTCAGAGCGTGGAGGCGTTCGGGGCCAGTTTCAACCAGACTAAGTTCCAGGCGTTGAAACTGCAATGGACCGCCATGCAGGTCAGCAGGCCATAGCGGTCGCGGATCAGGCACATGAAGGCCCCAAAAGCGAACAAAGGCAGGGCGGCGGACGGGCTCAGGTGTGCGGCGCTGAAGAGGGCGCTGGTCACGCCGATGGCGATCCAGCGGGCAGGGGGCTCCGAGATGGCGGCGCTGAGGCGACGTAGGCCAGGGTAGATCATCCCGCGGAAGGCGAGTTCCTCCATGATCGGTGCGCCGATCGTCACCGCCAGCGCGATGGTGAGGAAGCGCCACGAATCGACGTCGGTCTTCAGCACCGCGTTCACGATTTCCTGCGGCTCATCGGCGGGCGGTTGGCCAGTCCAACCGCTGAGGAAGAGCTGCTCCCAGGCAACGTGGAAACCTTTCCAAACCAGCGAGGCGGCCAGGCCAAGGGCGAAGATTGAGAGGAGTGCGAGCAGCCCGCGGGGGACGCTGAAGCCGCGGATAGCCTGGCGGAAAGACGAGCCAGCGTCATTGGGCTCATCGGTCTCGACGCTCGGCGCCCAGTCGAGCGTCCGCGGTGCAACGGCACCCATGGCGAGCATCGCGCCGGTCGCGGCCAGCTGGCCGCAGAACGCCGCGGTGAAGAGATGCGCCTGGGAGACGCCGAAATACGTGGAGAAACTTTGGGAGACGAGGCCGGCGACCACGCCAAAGATGACACCGAAGGCGAGCAGGCCCGTGCCGAGGCCCATCATGGCGTCGCCCAAGGAGAGCGTCGTTGGGCGGCTGATCTTGCCCGGCAGGTTCTGCCAGCACTTCAGTGCGTAGATTCCGGTGAACGCCGCGAGGAGATTGACGACCACGCATGCCCAGTCCCACGGCCCGAAGGCTTCGAGGGATTGCGCGAGTTCGCCCATCTTCCCTTAGGTGCCGAAGACCTGACGACCGCCGACGAATGTCGCGCGTACGCGGCCCGTGAGGGCGCGACCGACGAGCGGGTTGTTGCCAGACTTCGAGGAGAGGTCGGCGGACGCGGGCGTCCAAGCGGCCTTGGGGTCGAGGATGACCAGGTCGGCGAGGGTGCCGGCCTTGAGCGTGCCAGCGGAGAGCCCGAGGGCCTTGGCCGGTCCGTAGGTCAGGCGGGCGATGAGGAGGGAGAGGTCGGCGTGTCCGCCGGTGACGAGCGCCGTGTGGGCGGCCGCGAAGGCCGTCTCGAGCGTCGCAGCGCCGAAAGGAGCCAGGTCGAACTCACAATCCTTCTCGGTGGCCGTGCAGGGAGAGTGGTCGGAGCAGATCGCGTCGATCGTACCGTCGACGAGCGCAGCGATGAGCGCGAGGCGGTCGGCTTCTTCGCGCAGAGGCGGATTCGTCTTCAGGCTCGT
>CAXNEN010000124.1:0-5143 GCA_964201505.1 Opitutales bacterium | reverse complement strand
CCGGCCAGCGGCCGCACCACGATCGACGCCGTCGCTAAGGATGGCATCCAGGTGAAGGTGAAGGCCCGCGTGACGGTCCGCACCAATCTCGACCGTTTCGTCGGCGGCGCTCAGGAAGAGACCATTATCGCGCGCGTCGGCGAAGGCATCGTCACCACCATCGGCTCCTCCGAAAGCTATAAGATCGTCCTCGAAAACCCTGACCGCATTTCCAAAACCGTCCTCGAGCGCGGTCTCGACGCCAACACCGCTTACGAAATTATGTCCATCGACATCGCGGACGTTGACGTCGGCGACAACATCGGCGCGATGCTCCAGGAGGCGCAAGCCAACGCCAACAAGAACATGGCGCAGGCGCAGGCGGAAATCCGCCGCGCGGCCGCGGTTGCGCTCGAACAGGAAATGCGCGCTCGCGTCGAAGAGATGCGTGCCCGCGTGGTCGAGGCTGAAGCCCAGATCCCGCAGGCCCTCGCCGACGCGCTGCGTTCCGGCCGCATGGGCTACATGGATTTCCAGCGGCTGGAGAACCTTCGTTCCGACACCGAGATGCGCAAGGGTATCGCTGGTGACGGCCCCGCGCCTGGCGCCAAGGCCTGAGCATGGACTCCGAATTAGTCATCAAGGCCGTCCTCGGCCTGGCCGTCTTCCTATTCTTCAACTACGGCTCCGGCTTCCTCAAGAAGCTTATGGAGGAGGCCTCGGTCGAGCCGACGGTCGCGACGCCGTCTGTGCCGCGCCGCACGCGGCGCGGGCGCAATGCGCCGCCGCCCCTCGCGCCAGAGCCGGAGCCTTCAGCCCCGGTCGCTGCGATGCATCTCGACGATACGTCCCTCGTGGTCACGCGCCCAGCTCGTGCACATACGCGTATGCAGTTCCGCGGGTCAGCCGCTCTCCGTCAGGCGCTCGTCGCCCGCGAAGTACTCGGGCTACCGCTGTCGCTCCGTCCACCGCGTTTCTGATCAGCAACGCGGCGCAAAGATCCGCGCGGCGAGATAGGGTAGCGCGCAGCAGAGCACGATGCCTGCCCCGGACGGCACGGCTGGCAGGTAGTAGGAAAGATAAAGCCCGCCAATGCCCCCGGCCAGAGCGCAGCCCGCCCCCCAGGCCATTACCTGCGGCACGGTACGGCCGAGCAGCAAGCCGGTCGCGGCGGGGATGACGAATAAGGCCGTCGTGAGCAGCGCCCCGACGAGGCGGACGCAGGCGACGGAGCCGAGTGCTACGAGCACAAGCAGGACGACCCGCATGAGCGCCGGTCGCGCGCCCAGGAGCGCCGCATATTCTTCGTCGAAGGAGGCCAGCTCGAGTTCTTTGTGCAGGACTCGCAGGCCAAGGAGCACAATCGCGGCGGTGACCCCGATGACCAAGAGGTCTTCGCCGCCGACGGAGACGACGCTGCCGAAAAGCAGTCCCGCAAAGTCGCGCCAGGAGTTCGCCTGCTGCATGAGTGCGACGCCCGCGGCGAACATCACTGAAAGCATGACGCCCACGGCGCTGTCCTCGCTCGTGCCTCGGCGTGCGGCGAGCCAGGCCGCGCCGGCCGCGGTCAGGAGCGCGGCGGCCAGCGCTCCGAGATAGGGCGAGAAGCCGAGGAGTAGGGCGCTGATCACGCCAGGCAGGATGGAGTGGGTGAGCGCGGTGCTCACGAAGGCCATGCGCCGGAGCACGACGTACGCGCCGAGGCAGGCGCAGGTCGCGCCGCAGAGCGCGATGGCGACGAGTGCGCGCACGAAAAAAGGTTCGGCCAGCGGCTGGGTTAGTAACTCAAGCATGGCGGTGGTCGTGGCCAGAGCAGGCGTGGCGTGTAATGACGGTGCCTTCGCGCATCTCGAGGATGCGGTCGAAGCGGCCGAGGTCGGCTGGGTCGTGTGTCGCCATCACGACGGTGAAGGCATGGCCTTGCTCGAAGAGGAAGCGGTCGATGATTTCGCGGCTAGGCTGGTCGAGGGCCGCGTACGGCTCGTCGAGCAGGAGGACTTCGGCACCTTGGACGACGGCGCGGGCGATGAGCGCGCGTTGCAGCTGGCCGCCGGACAGCGTGTGGACCGGACGCTCGGCTAGTTCGGTCAAGCCGAGACGCGTGAGCGCGAGGTCGATGGCTTCGTCGCCGTGCTGACATTCTTCGAACCATCCATGGTGGGCGTAGGTGCCCATCTGGACTAGTCGGCGAAGCTTGAGCGGGAAGAGTTCGGCGAGATGCGGCCGCTGGGCAAGGTAGGCGATACGACTGCGACCGAGGCGTGGGGGTTCGCCGGCGACCTGCGCCTCGCCTGAGAGGAGCGGCGTGAGCCCAGCGAGCACACGCAGGAGCGTGGATTTGCCCGAGCCGTTGGGGCCGATGAGCGCAGTCCGGCATCCGCAGGGAATCTCAAAGGTCGCGGTCTGGAAGGCGACCGGTCCGTCGAGGCGGGCGGCGGCGGAGAGTTGTTTAGCTGAGACGGCGATGCCCGGGCATCCGATCTTCTCTTTCTGCGCGTAGGGGATTGAGGGCAGGAGGGAGAAGACCGCTTCGCCGAGATGACGGGAGAGCGTGGTGATGATGCGGCTCATTTCAGCAGGGCCTGATGCAGCCGTTTACCGTTGGTGAGCATCATCGAGGTCCAAGTGTCTCCAGGTCGTCCGGGCGGCTCAAGGTATTCGAAGGAGAGGGAGACCGGCGGCGGGAGGCCGGCGTCTTCCGTCAACCTCCGGGCGAAGGCATCATTCTGCCCCGCGTCTGTGACGATGACGCGGATTTTCTGTTTTCGGATGAGGGCGAGCAGCTCGGAAAAATGATGGGCAGAAGGATCGGCCGACTCCCCGGACCCGCTCGCGATAATCGTGCCGGCAACGGTTAGACCGAAGCGTTTGGCGAATTGGCCAAGGTTGGCATGATGGGAAATAAAGGCCTTTTTGTTAGGAGGGATTTGCCGGAAGAGCTGGCCAAGCGTGTTATCCACAGTCTCTATTTCTTTAAGATACTGCGCATAAGCGTTTTGCGTATCTATACCCCCGACTGTCTTTTGCAGTCTTTCGGATAAGAGTTTCACCATTTTTTTGACTTCAATGGGGTCGGTCCAGGCGTGCGGGATATCGGCGCAATCGTGCCCCGCGTGGGCGTCGGTTCCGCTATGCAGCCAGAGAATCGAGTGGCTGCGTTGATTCGCCTTACCCCAGGCGGCGAGCCAGGGTTCAAATTCCGGGCTCAAGGCGACGATCAAGGTGGCGCGTCGCAGGTCTTTCGCGTTACGGGGGCTGAGCTGGAAGCCGTGCGCCTCACTGCGGCGAGGGATGATACTTATAGATTCAAGTCCTTTTCCACCAATGACTTGAACCCAGTCTTCAATCACGCTGAAGCTTGAAACCACGACCGGTTTTTCTTGCGCATAGGCCTGTCCGCCGAGCCACGGACTCGCGGAGAAGATCAAGGCTGCAAGGAGACGAAGCATGCCACTGCAGGCTCACAAGGAACGGAGACAGATGCAAGTAATTTGCATCTAACAAATGTTCCTTATATGAGGTTTTTTTGCATTTGCTACTGCGGGGCTACTGGGACAAATTTCCACTTCCCATGCCCCAAGTACATGCTGTTTTTGCCAGCGTAATGGCTTTCTGCCTGTCCGTATCCTGCGTTTTCGCCCAGGCGACGAAGGCCGGAGGGGGTGCTGGCGCGAACAAAAGCCCCGTGGTCGTGCGCTCCGTCCATTTCGACCCGACCAAGATTGGCGGGCAGAAGCACGATTGGATCCGCATGCAGGTCGAGTTGCAGGCCAATTTTAATCCGGAGACCAAGACCGCAACCGAGGACAAAGCTGGAAAGAAGGCCGCCAACAACCAGTGGGTGGACAAGATTAAGGTGACCGTCACGCAGATCTTCAAGCCGCTCGCCGCCAAGGAGGCCTCCGAATTTTCCTATTACCGATCCACCGCCACCGTCTTAACGATGGAGGTGAATTCCGCCCGCTCGGTTTATTTCTACCTGCCTGGCGATATCGTGAAGCGCGACCGTCTCAAGATGAAGCCGGATTATTTTTACGTACAGCTTGAAGTCGGCGGCACCGAAGTCCCTCTTTATACCGAAGCGGGCCAACTTTCTTCGGACATGAAGGCCGCCGTCCATCAGCAGTTTGTGAACAAGCAGGCCTTTGATGGGGCCCGCGACTTGGCTGACCGCGGCGTCACCGCCAATGCCGGCATGCTGCGTCCCCAGTACCTCGTGCCTTACGCCATCTTCGACACCGTGCCCCAAGGTTCGCCTTCCCCCGAGTTCCTCCGGGAAGATACCGCCTCTCGCTAACCCCCTTTCCGTTTTACGAATGAGCCAGAAAAAGGCCACCATCGTCAATCTCGCCTCGTCGAACGTCTCGGTCTCCCAATTTTCCGCTGTGTCGGGGAGCCTAGTGCTCGAGCAGTTTTACGTCGAGGAAATCGCTCCCGGACTGACGGGTGACGACGAGTGGTTGCACGCCGCAATTGCCGCTCTGGCGAACTTGGTCAACGCTCATGAGCTCAAGGGGCGCGTCACGGTGATCGCCCCCGCTTTCCTGCTGTTGCAGAAGCAGCTCAAGGTCCCGCAAGTCGAACTAGCTCGTCAGGCCCAGATTGTGGCCTTCGAGGCCCAGAACGCGATTCCCTATCCGCTCAACGAAGTCATTTGGGACAGCCAGGTTATGGCTTCGGACGGCGTCGAGGCGGAGGTCCTCCTTTTTGCGTTACGTACCGAGGTTGCGAACAAGATCGCGACCATGGTCACTTCGACCGGGCTTCGTCCGATGTCGATTCAGGCCGCCCCGTTGCTCGATAGCCAGGCGTTCCGTCTGGCCGGTGGCTCCGCCGCTGAGGAAGCCCTCATCGTCAATGTGGGCGCTCGCTCGACCACGCTCAGTTTCGTCGGTCCCGGCGGAGTCAATATCCAGTCCGCGACCAACATCGGCGGGAATTTACTAACCCAAGGCGTGTCGGACAATACCGGCCAGCCCTTCGCGGTCTCCGAAGCCATCAAGGTCGGCTTCTTCTCCGGCATCGTGCATCTGCCGGAGTCTGATCCGCAGGTCGCGGTCCTTCAGGCCAACGCACAGACCTTCATCCGGCGTCTCGCCCAGGATATCAATCGCCGCCTGATCAACGTGCGTCGCGGCACCAATGGCCGCCAGCCGGCCCGTAT
>CAXNEN010000123.1:0-5144 GCA_964201505.1 Opitutales bacterium | reverse complement strand
TTGGTGAAGTCGGCCTGCCAGTGCGGGTTGACGGACCAGAACGGTTCGCAATAGCCGCCCATCCATTCGAGGAATTCCGCGCCGCCTTTGTCTTTCAGGACTTCGGTCGCCCAGTGGAGGGTGACGAAACCGCAGCCGCGCTTCATCTCTTTGGCGAGCTGGGCGAGGCGGTCTTTCTGGACGGCGGGGTGAAACGAGTAGCCGTCGGCGTAGATCAGAATGGTGTCAGCACGGGCGATGACGTCATCGGCTGGCCATTCGCCATTCAGGTGCGTCTTCACCTCGACCAGGTCGCCGGCGCCTTCGCGGAGGCACTTCGCCAGGAGCAGGACGCCGGCGTTGTGCTCATGCGCGCCCGGACTGTGGCTCGATTTACCGGCGATCATGACGACAAACTTCTTGTCGGCAGCCTGCAGCGGCAACTGCAGGGCCAGCAGACAGAGGAGGACGAGGCGGGCGAGGATTTTCATCGGGTGCGATTACTTAGGTTCGCTGGTCTGGCGGAGGTAGAGGAAGAGGCTGCGGACATCCGGTTCTTCGAGCCCATTGAGCAGGCCTTCGGGCATGAGCGAGTTCGGACTGACGACGCGGGTCTTGATCTGGTCCTTGGCGATGACTACGGGTGCCGTAGCACCGGGAGCCTTGAGGGTCAGGGTGGATTCGTTTTCCGCGCTGATGATACCAGCCTGGAGGGAGCCGTCCTTGAGCGTGATGTAGACGAGTTGGTAGTCCAGTCCGATGACCGCGTTGGGATCGATGATGTTCTGCAGCATGTATTCGAGGTCGGTGTAACCGCCGGTCAGGTGCGGTCCGATTTCGCCGCCGGTGCCGAAGAGCTGGTGGCAGGCTCCGCACGAAGCGCGGAAGAGCTCGCGACCGCGTTTGACGTCGGCGCGCAGGATGGCGTCGGTGCCGAGAAACTTCTTGTAGTTCGCGATGGCCTTGGCCTTGTCTTCGGAGCTGGCGTTGACCGTGCCCCAGTTCTTTTCGAGCCAAGCGTTCATCTTCGCGTCGTTGAAGCCGCGGATCTTGCTGGCGAGCGGGGCGCTCAGGACATCCTTCTTGAATTTGCCGGCGTCGATCGCGGCGAGCAAGGCGCGGGAACTTTCGGCGCGTCCGGCGAGGTTATTGAGGGCGAGCGGGCGGACACCTTTGTCCTCATCGACGATGAATTGAATCAAGAGCGGTGCGATCCGGGCATCGTCGAACTGGGCGAGGGCGACGATCGCAGGTCCGCGCAGCGCGCCGGCCTTAGCGAGGTCGAGGATGGCCGGAAGCGATTCGAGGTCGCGGATTTGGGCGAGGTTGCCGAGGACGCGGGCGCGTTCAGGCACGGGTGCCTTGGGGTTGAGAAGGGTGGCGCGCAGTTGATCCAATGCCGAAGCGTTGCCGAAGGTGACGGCGATCTGGCGGGCGCTGCTGCGGACCTCATTCGAGGGGTGTTTGGCAAGTTCGGCGTAGACCTTGGGCCAGGTGGAGGGTTCTTTGAGGCGAACCTGTCCGACGAGGCCATCCTTGATGCCGTTGAGGAAGGTGGCGCGGAGCTGGTCGTTCGCGGCGAGCAAGGCTTGGCTCAGGACTTCGAGCTGTTCGCCTTTGGAGCCGGGTTCGACCGCTGCGGTGGCGAGACGACGCGCGGTGAAGTTAGCGAGTTTGCCGAAGGGGGTCTTCTGGGCGAGAGCGAGTCCGCGGGCCGGATCGGCGGCGACGGCGGGTTCGAGGGCGTACCAGAGCAGGAACGGGATGTTCTGGTCAGCGACGTCCTCGGCATTTAACGCGAGCGGTTCGAGCCAGCTCCAGCGGTCGGCCAGCGGCAGGCGCTGGGCGGCGGAGGCGATGCGACGGCGCACGATGGGGGAAGGGTCTTTCTGGTTGAGCTGGACGATGCGATCGTAGAGGCTCGCCGTTGGCTTGCCGCCTTCGGTGGCGCAAGTGATGGCCCAGCCGCGGACGGCGGCGCTCTTGGCCTCGAGCGTGCGCAGAAGGGTGGCTTCGGTGAGGGCGCCCTGGGCGTGCAGCGTCCAGAGGGCGCGCAGCTGGCGGGTGTCGTCGGCGTTCTCGAAGAGGATCTTCTCGAGCGCGGCGGTGGTGGCGGCGTTGGCACCGCGCTCCTGGAGGAGGCGTCGGGCGTGGCGGACGTACCAATCGTTGGCGTTGAGGTGATGGGCGACCAGTTCGGCGTCGGAAAGCTTGGCGAGGTCGACCTTCACGGGCTTCACGGCATCGGTGACGATCTTATACATGCGGCCGTTGGAGCGATCGGTGAATTCCTTCTGCTGGTGGCAGGGGACCTTGTCGTACCAGTCATTGATGAAGACGCCGCCATCCGGACCATACTGCGGAGAGAGGCCGCGGAACCAGCGGTCGGAGCTCACGCCGAAATCGACCTTCTTCTCGCTGCGATAACCGCTGCCCTTCGGGATCATCGTCTCGCAACGGATCTTGTTCATGTGGATGTCATGGAAGAAGAACTGATCGCGCCATTCGGCGGGGAAGGCGCCGCCGAGGTACACCATCGCGCCGGCGTAGGCGGCTTTCTCGTAGCGACCCCAGGCGATGGTCTTGATGTCTTCGTAGGTGTGCGTGTCCGGGTGCGTGCCGGCCTGGCGCTGGTAGCGGGCGCCCTGGATGGCGTGCCACATGTGCGGGATGACGCAGGCCTCGAAGAAGGCTTCGCCGTGGTCGTTCCAATCCACGCCCCACTGGTTGCTGCCGCCTTCGCACCAGCGTTCGAAGACCTTGCGCGTCGGGTGGAAGCGCCAGACAGCGGCTTCGACGAGGATGCGCTCGCTGTCCGGGGTGCCGGGCTTGCCCACTCGGGAGCGATTGAAGATGCCGTGCGTGCCGTAGAGCCAGCCATCCGGACCCCAGATGAAGTCGTTCAGGGTCTCGTGGGTATCTCTGCCCTCCCAGCCATCGAGCATGACCTGCGGTTCGCCGGCGGGCTTGGGTTCATCGCCGTCCTTGATTGGGATGAAGAGCAGGTTGGGCGGAGAGCCGAGCCAGACGCCGCCGAAGCCGACGGCGATCCCGCTGGAGAAGGTGGCCTTGTCCCAGAAGACCGTCTGCTTGTCGAAGGTGCCGTTGCCCTTGGTGTCCTCGAGGACGAGGATGCGGTCCTTGGCCACGCCCGGGCTGGCCGGGTAGTTGGTGCACTCGACAATCCAGAGGCGACCGCGGTCATCGATGGTGTAGGCGATGGGCTGCACGATCTTGGGCTCACCGACGACCAGCTCGACGCGGAAGCCCGCGGGGACCTTGAGTGCGGCGGCGGTGCCGGCCGGAGTAAGCGCGGGCTCGCTGGCGGTGGGGCGATTTTTATCGTTGAGCGGTTCGTAAGCCGCGTGGACGAGGGTTGCGCAGAGCGCGAGCGCGAGGAGGGTACGCATGGATGATTTTAAGGGGATGAAGAAAGGATGAGACCGCAAATTCCAAAAGTGGCAGGATTACGACCCGTGTCGTTTCGGTCATATCATGAGGATGCATGATGAGGATGAAAATACGCTCAACGGGAAACCGGAGACCGGATGATTGGACTGGCATAAGGTAGGGACGTGATTGCCATCACGTCCGTGGGCGGACGGATGTCGGGTTGGTCGGTGACCTTGCCCGCCTGGACAAGCGTACCGATGCGAACGGCGGTCATGGCAATGACCGCCCTACCCATGATCCCCAGCAAATATCCCGGTTTCCGGTTTCCCTTTGAGTCCTGTATCTTTCAGTCGCCAACCGCTAACCGCCAATACCATCCGCGTCTACGCGATGATATCGCGGACGACTTTGCCATGCACATCCGTGAGCCTGAATTGGCGGCCTTGGAAGCGGTAGGTGAGGCGTTCGTGATTGATACCGAGGCAGTGAAGAATCGTGGCCTGAAGGTCGTGGATGTGCACGGGGTTCTCCAAGGTGTTGAAGCCGAAGTCGTCGGTACTGCCGAAAGTCATCCCCGGCTTGATACCGCCGCCGGCCATCCAAATCGAGAAGGCCTTGCCGTGGTGGTCGCGCCCGTACTTCTCGCGGTTGGCCCCGCCTTGGGCGTAAGGGGTGCGGCCGAATTCGCCGCCCCAGATGACGAGGGTGTCGTCGAGCATGCCGCGCTGCTTGAGGTCCTTGACCAGCGCAGCCGCGGGTTGGTCGACATCTCGGGCCATCTTGGGCAGCTGATCCTGCAGGCTGCCATGGTGATCCCAGTCGCGGTGGTAGAGTTGGATGAAGCGCACACCTTTCTCGGCGAGACGACGGGCGAGCAGGGTATTGCGGGCGAAGGAGCCCGGAGTATTTACTTCCGGACCGTAACTTTCCATGACCGTCTTACTTTCGCCCGTGAGGTCCATGAGTTCAGGGACACTGGCCTGCATGCGATAGGCCATTTCGGCTTGGCTGATGCGCGCGGAAATCTCGGGGTCACCCGCGGCGGCAAGGTTGAGTCGATTGAGTTCGTTCGCGCCTTCGAGGAGGGTCTTGCGCTGCTCGCGCGTGAGGCCTTCGGGGTCGCGCAGATAAAGCACGGGTTCTCCGGCGCCGCGGAACTGGACGCCTTGGTGAGCGCTGGGCAGGAAGCCACTGCCCCAGAGGCGTGCGAGCAGGCCCTGGCCGGAGCGTTCCTTATTCGTCGAGACGAGCACGACGAACGACGGGAGGTTATCGTTCATGCGGCCGAGGCCGTAGTCGGTCCAAGCACCCATGCTCGGACGGCCAGGCAGCTGGCTCCCGGTCTGGAAGAACGTAATCGCGGGGTCGTGGTTGATGGCGTCCGTGTGCATCGAACGAATCACGCAGATGTCGTCGGCGATCCCACCGATGTGCGGGAGGAGTTCGCTGATCTCCGTGCCGGCTTGTCCGTGTCGGGTGAACTTGAAACGGCTCGGTTGGCAGGCGAGGCGGGCCTGCGATGCCACCATGCCCGTGATGCGCTGGCCGCGGCGAATGGAGTCCGGGAGATCCTTGTCGAACTGGCGTTCGAGCTCGGGCTTAGGATCCAGCAGGTCGAGGTGCGAGGGGCCGCCGGATTGAAAGAGGCAGATGACGCGCTTGGCCTTGGGGGCGAAGTGGGGCAGGCCGGGCAGTCCGTTAATGTGCGGATCACCAGAAGTGCTGGTCGAAGCGCACCCACCTAGTAGGTGGGCAAGGGCACCGGCGCCGAG
>CAXNEN010000122.1:0-5149 GCA_964201505.1 Opitutales bacterium | reverse complement strand
CGACCGAAAGGTTTCGAGCGAGCAAATCGACTTCCCCTTAGCCATCTAAAAGAAAGGAAATGAGATGAGAACTTCTCCTTATCTCGGAATCGCAGTTGGACAGGAACAGACCAGAGAAGTTGAGTGTCTCCACCCCATGCGAGCTTTCGCGTTAACCCCTATCGTCATCCTGATTTCTGCCGTCGTCTGGTCAGCGGATGCGCCGGTGGACTTCAATCGGGAAGTGCGACCGATTCTTTCCGATCGTTGCTACGGCTGCCACGGACCCGATGCGGATAAAGGCCGCAAGGCCGGTCTCCGTCTTGATGAAATTGGCGGCGCAACGAAGAAGCTCAAGAGCGGTGACATCGCAATCGTCCCAGGCGACTTGGAGAAAAGCACCATGGCTCATCGCATTCTCTCCACTGACCCGGAAGAGATGATGCCGCCGCCTGAGTTGCATCGTCCGCTTTCCGCCGCGGAGAAAGACATACTGCGTCGCTGGATCAAGCAAGGGGCTAAATACGATCCGCACTGGGCGTTCGTTAGCCCTACTTCGCACGCAACGCCAGCGATCGCTGATTCCTCTTGGGCCAAGGAACCGCTCGACGCCTTCATCGCTGACAAGGCCGCCAAAGCCGGTCTCAAACCTTCCGTCGCCGCCGATCGGACCACCCTGCTCCGCCGGGCTTCATTTGTTCTGACGGGCTTGCCTCCGACCAATGCCGAGGTCGACGCCTTCCTCTCCGATAAGTCAGCAGACGCTTACGAGAAGCGAGTCGATGCGATGCTAGCCTCTCCCCGCTTCGGCGAACATATCGCCGTGGGCTGGCTCGACCTATCAAGATACGCCGACACCTGGGGCTACACGGGCGACAAAGCCATGTTCGCCTGGCCGTGGCGCGACTGGGTTCTTAAGGCCTTCAATGATAACAAGCCTTATGACCAGTTCCTGACCGAACAACTCGCGGGCGACCTGCTGCCAAACCCGACGCAAGATCAACGCGTGGCCACGGCCTTTAACCGCCTGCATCGCATGACCTTCGAAGGCGGTTCGATCGCCGAAGAATTCCGCCAAGATGGGATCAACGACCGCGTGATGACCGCAGGCTACGGCTTCATGGGGCTGACGATGGAGTGCTCTCGCTGCCACGACCACAAGTACGACCCTATTTCCCAGCGGGACTACTTCTCGATGGCGGCGATGTTCGGCGACCAGAATGAGAACGGGCTTCTGTCTTTCCATGGCGAGGTGCCGCCTCCATTCGTTCGTCTCTATCAGTCAGACGAAGCACGCAGCAAGGAAGCCGAGTTCCGCGCCGCCGTGCTTGCAGCGGAAAAAGGCCTAGTGACTACCCACTCCGCCACCGCGAAGGCGGCCGTCGAGGTGCCGACTCCGCTCGCCCACTTCCCGCTCGAGTCCTTCACGAAGACTGGCGTCGATAACGCAACCACCGGCGGCAAGCCCGCCAAGTTCGAACGTCGTGGCTCACCTGAAGACCTTCAGCTTGTCCCTGGCGTTAAAGGCCAAGCGGTGAAGTTCGACGGGGACGCTGGCTTCATCCTTCCAGAATTCAAGCAGTTCGGTCGCCACGATGCTTTAACGTTCTCAGCCTTCCTTCGCCTTGGGGAGAAGAATGCCCGCGCCACGGTCCTCCATGCCACAGGTTTCTACACGGGTGACGGCGATGCCTCGGGCGTCGAACTCCTGGTCAATCAAGGGAAGCTTCGCTGGAGCATGATCCACCTCTGGCCGAACAGCGCGGCGTCTATTGAAACCGATGCCTCCTTACCGGTCGGCAACTGGCAGCGCGTGACGGTCACCTATGACGGCTCTTCCAAAGCCGCCGGACTTCGCGTATTCCTCGATGGGCTTGAAGTGAAGACGACGGTCGTGCGCGATACTCTCAATGCCAAGCCTCGCGATAACTCCCTCGAGATCGGCTCCCGCACCCGCGATGCGGGCTTCCGCAATGGCTCACTCGACGAAATCCAGATTTGGCGCACGGCCCTGACGGCCGCTGAGGTAGCGGTCCACCATGGCCTTACCGCCGACTCCTTGCCTGCAGCGGTTCACACCGAGCATGCCGATATCCGCGCCAATCCGGGCTACGCCCAAGCCTGGGAACGCCTCCAACAAGCCCGCCGTGCCCTTGCCGCTCACGAAGAATCCGCCGCGCCTTTCTTCGCGATGGAGTACTCATCTCTCGCTCCCAAAACCTTTTTGCTGACCCGCGGCGAGTACGACAAGCCCGACCTCACCAAGCCGTGCGAGCCCGGCGTGCCCGCTCACATCTTCCCTTGGAATGAATCCTTGCCGAAGAATCGCCTTGGCCTTGCTCGCTGGCTGACCGATCCGAAGAACCCCCTCGCGTCACGTGTGATCATCAACCGTCTCTGGGCCCAGGTATTCAGTTCCGGCCTCTTCGCCTCCAGTGAGAACCTCGGCATGCAAGGCGACCTACCGACACACCCCGAACTCCTCGACACCTTGGCCGTCGACTTCGTGCGAAGCGGATGGAACACCAAGGCGATGCTTCGACGCTTCTTGCTGAGCGCTACCTTCCGTCAGTCTTCGACCCCGACGGCCGAAGCACGCGAGAAAGACCCTTTCAATAAGTACCTCGCCCGCGGTCCAGTCCTTCGGCTGTCGGCTGAGATGGTCCGCGACCAAGCTTTGCTCGCCGCAGGTTCACTCGTTGAGAAAGTCGGCGGCGAAAGCGTGCAGGAGTCTGCTCGTCGTCGGAGTATCTACACTTATCGCAAGCGCACCGCTCCTCCCGAGAATATGCTGATTTTCGACGCCGGTTCGCGCGAAATCTGTCAGCCCAAGCGTCTCAATACCAACACCCCGTTGCAGGCACTGGTGCTGCTGAATAACCCCGGCTTCGTCGAAGCCGCCAAAAGCCTCGCCGTCAAGGTGAGCAAAGCGTCGTCCGAACCTTCCGCGCAGATTACCGCCGCCTTCCGCCACGTGTGCACACGTGACCCGCGCCCGTCCGAGCTCGCTGCGCTCAATGAACTCTATGCGATCCAGAAGGTCACGCCGCCGCAATTTGCTCCCGCTCCAGTGAAGGTTGCCACTTCCGACCCTAAGACCGACCCGAAGGCAAAGAAGCAGCCGGCACCTGTGCAGGCTCCGTCCGGACCAAAGATGCCCGCCGACCCTTCTCTTGCCGCCCTCACCCTCGTCTGTTCGACCATCCTGGCGAGCGACGCGGCCGTTACTTCTCGCTGATTATGCATCCCTCCAAGCCTAGTTACGACAGCCTGATGCAGCACACTCGGCGGCACTTCCTTGGCGCCTCCGCACTCGGCCTCGGCGCCTTGGCCATGCGTGGCATCACCGGCGACGCCCAAGCGGCGACCCTCCCCAAAGGCACGCACCTCCCGGCCAAGGCGAAACGCGTCATCTACCTTTTCCAGGCTGGCGGCCCTTCGCAGTTCGAGACCCTCGATCCGAAACCGCTCCTGCGCGAAAAGCATACCCAGCCTTTGCCTGACTCGGTCCGGCAGGGTCAGCGCCTAACCGGTATGAGCGGCTATCAGGCCACCCTTCCGCTCGCCGGATCCTTCGTCGATTTCAAGAAGTATGGTCAGAGCGGCGTCGAGTACAGCGACCTGCTCAGCCATGTGGGCGGAGTCGCCGATGACATCTGCGTGATCCGCTCGATGCACACAGAGGCAATCAACCACGATCCCGCCATCACGTTCTTCTGTTCCGGCAATCAGGTCGCCGGCCGGCCTTCCATGGGCGCGTGGGCTTCCTATGGCCTCGGTAGCATGAACGAGAACCTTCCGGCGTTCATCGTATTGGTCTCACAGGACGCCACCAAGGACCAGCCGCTTTATTCCCGACTCTGGGGCTCAGGCTTCCTGCCTTCCGAGCATCAAGGCGTACAGTTTAAGGCCGGCAAGGAGCCGGTGCTCTATCTCACGAATCCTGAAGGCGTCTCTCCGCATGCCCGACGTGACATGCTCGATGCACTCGGTAAGCTCAACGCGGATCAGCGCGCCGCTGAGCTTGATCCAGAGGTCGACGCCCGCCTCGCCCAAGCCGAGATGGCCTACCGCATGCAGACGAGCGTGCCTGAGGTCGCCGATCTCTTGAAGGAATCCCCCGAGACGCTCGCGATGTATGGCGAAAGCGTGAAGTCGCCCGGCTCCTTCGCGGCGAATTGCCTGCAGGCCCGCCGACTCATCGAGAAAGGCGTCCGCTTCGTGCAGCTCTTCCACCAAGGCTGGGACCAGCACGGCGGCCTACCGGGAGGCATCAAGCGCCAGTGCCAGCAAACCGACCAAGCTTCTGCCGCACTCATCAAGGATCTCAAGCAACGTGGACTCCTCGATGATACGCTCGTCATCTGGGGCGGAGAATTCGGCCGCACGGCTTATAGCCAAGGCAAGATCACTAAGGATTCCTACGGTCGCGACCATCACCCACGCTGCTTCAGCCTCTGGATGGCCGGTGGCGGCGTTAAAGGCGGCCAGACTTACGGCCAGACCGATGAGTTCGGCTACAACATCGTCAAGGACCCAGTCCACGTGCACGACCTGCACGCCACGATGCAGCATCTCCTCGGTGTCGACCATGAGCGCCAGACCTTTAAGTTCCAGGGCCGTTACTACCGTTTGACAGACGTCTCCGGCCACGTGATTAAAGCGGTGATTGCCTAAGCAGGCGCCCTGCTTCACTAGTGGCGGCGATGTCCTTCGCCACCCAGGCACCCGCTTCCGCCATTGGCTCCCGGTCGTTCCGGCTCTACTTGGCGGCAATCGTCCTCGGTACGTTGGCCATCCAGATCCAGACCGTGGCCATCGCTTGGCAGGTCTACCGCCTGACCAAGGACGAAGGTTCCAATGCCGCCTTGGCCCTGGGTGCCATCGGCCTCGCCGAGGTGATCCCGTTCGTGAGTGCGGTGCTATTCGCCGGCCATGTCGCGGACACCAATAACCGCCGGCGTATCGCCATTGGTGCCTTGATTGCGATGACGGCCCTGGGGCTATTCCTCTTCCTGCCCGAGCACCTGACCGAGCGCTGGGCTCAACTCACCGTCATCTACGGCGTAATCATTCTGGGCGGCTTGGCCCGGAGTTTCCTCACCACGGCCCGTCAGGCGATCATCGCGGAGATTCTCCCCCGCGATCTCATCCCCAGCGGTGTCCGCTG
>CAXNEN010000121.1:0-5157 GCA_964201505.1 Opitutales bacterium | reverse complement strand
CCGGGCGCCGGTCGCAGCACGCGTGAACGCACCTGTGGGCCGGGCCAGCCGTAGGAAATGAGATAGAGAGAGCGGCCATCAGCGGAACGAGTGAAGCGGAAGGAGCCTTCGACAGGCGTTGCGCCCGGCTGAACCCCCATGACGGACTCGCCGTTCACGTCGAGCCACTCCTCGACATAGACAAACTGCTTGATGGTTTCCTCGTCGACGGGATTAACGTTCTGATACTGATCCGAGGCGGAATGGCCAGCGACAGCGTCTTCGATGAGGCGCGCCAAGGCCTCCTCGGGGGAACGCGGGGTCGACGAGGCGCAACCAGCGAGGCCGAGGGCGAGGCAAAGGGCTGCGAGGAGTCGGGCAGCCATGACGTCGGGGTTACTTAGCAGCCTTGCTCTTGGCGATCAGGTCGTAGAACCGATCGAAGAGCACATCCGCATCGTTCGGGCCAGGGCCAGCTTCCGGGTGATACTGGACAGAGAAGACCGGCTTATCCTTGAGACGCAGGCCGGAGACGGTGTCGTCATTTAAGTTCACCTCGGTGACGATGGCACCGCAGCGCTCCAGGTCCTCGCGATTCGAGGCGAAGCCGTGATTCTGGGCGGTGATGGCCACGCGACCTTCTTCAGTGTTCTTGACGGGCTGATTGCCGCCGCGATGGCCGAACTTCAGCTTATAGGTCGAAGCGCCGATGGCGTGCGTGATGATCTGGTGACCGAGGCAGATGCCGAAGACCGGGTAGGTCTTGATCAGGTCAGCCACGGCTTCGTGGGCATACTTCAGGGCGGCAGGATCGCCAGGACCATTGGAAAGGAAGACGCCATCAGGATTGAAGGCGCGAATGTCGGAAGCCGGAGTGCGGGCCGGGAAAACATGGACATCGAAACCGGAGGCGACGAGCCGGCGGAAAATTGAGGTCTTGGCGCCAAAGTCGTAAGCCGCGATGCGGTACTTCGTGACGCGAGCCTTGGGCTTATTGAGGTGCGTACCGGGGACGGTGAAGGCCTCGCAATCGCCGGCGGTGGCGTTGTAATGATAAGGCGCTTTGCAGGTGACGTCCTTGACGAAGTCGGCTCCGACGGTGCCAGTCCAAGCGCGGGCGCGCTTGAGGGCCTCTTCGTCGGTGATACCTTCGGTGGAGAGGCAGGCCTTCATCACGCCGGCGGAGCGCAGCTTCTTGGTGAGCGAACGGGTGTCGACGCCTTCGATGCCAGGGATGCCGTACTTCGCGAGCCAGGTGCTCAGGTCGGTCGTAGCGCGCCAATTGGAGACGATGGGCGAAAGGTCACGTACGACGAAACCGGCGACATGCGGACGGGCGGATTCGAAGTCGTCTTCGTTGACGCCATAGTTGCCGATCTGCGGGGTCGTCATGGTGACGATCTGGCCGAAGTAGGAAGGGTCGGTGAGGATTTCCTGGTAACCCGTCATGCTCGTGTTGAACACGACTTCGCCGCAGAGGGTGGCCGTAGCTCCGAACGCCCTGCCCCGAAGAATGGTTCCATCTTCAAGAGCGAGCACGGCAGGTCGGTTCATGAGGTCGTTTTGAATGAGGGTTCAGCCCCCGAGTGAAGCAAAAAAAGTTACCATTCGAAGATAGTGCCCGAGCGGAGCTCCGACATGAGTCCGACGGAGGGAGCCGACCTGCTCAGAAACCCTTGGCGACGTCGCCACCCAGAGGCGCCGGCGGACGGGCTCGAGCATCCAGACTGTCGGCCGAATAGGGCTTATGCACCTGCCAGCCTGCCCGATAGGGTGCACCCCCCTGCTTCACCTGCTCGGTAATCGTCCGCAATACGGCCGGATCGGCCCGACGCGACCACTCGGGGTGCAACCAGACATTGGGGCTAAGCCACTTGCCGCCGACGGCCTCAGTCCAGCGAGTAATGCTATCCGGCGCCTCGACGATGAGTTTAACCTCGTCCGCCTGGGCCAAGGCTTCGGCCAGAGGGGGCTTGGCCCACTTGGGGCTGACGGTCACCCAGGCGAAGCCAGGGGCGATCGGGTAGGCCCCGCAGGTCTCGAGGTGGACTTTGAGTCCGACCGAGGCCATGGCGGCCAGCAGAGCGGTCAAATCGTGGATGCAAGGCTCGCCTCCGGTGAGGACGACGAATTCCGGGTGGGCGGCGGCGGCCTCATCGGCCAGCTCGCCGGCCGAAGCTTTGCGGACCTGCTTGGGGACGTACTGAGGGTGCCAAGTGGACGCGGAGTCACACCAAGCGCACTTCACCGGGCAACCCTGCAGCCGGATGAAGAAGGCCTTGCGGCCAAGATGGACACCCTCCCCTTGCCAACTGAGGAACGTCTCATTGACGGGGTAGAGCTCAGCCATGGTCAGGCCTTCGGCTGATAGCTCGCCTTATTCTTGGTGTCCTCGTGCAGGATAATCTGCCGGACCCAAGCGCGACCGCCGGTCTCCTTGCGCACCATCGGGTCAAAGGTCTCGAAGAGGAACTGCGCGATGCCTTCGGTGGAGACGGAGTCAATGACGAGCGGACGGAAAAGCTTCGGGTAATCCTGGAGGAGTTTCTCGCGAATCGGGTCTTCCTTGGCGAAGAGGCAGGCGTGATCGAGGTGGTCCGCGATCCAGGTCTTCAGGAAACCGAGGCCGCCGAAGTCCACGACGAAGCCGCGCTCGTCGAGTTTCTCGCAGCCGAACTCGATCTCGATGCCCCAGTTATGGCCGTGCAGAAACGAGCAATGGCCGTCGTGCCGGTGCTGCCGGTGGGCGAACGGAATGTCGCGGTAGGTTTTGCTGCAGGTGAACATGCGGACTGCCTTCGAAATAGAGGACAGTCCCTGCGAGCCGCAAGGCACAACCGAACCCTCCACCGTCGGACGGGGCGGAAACAGGCCAATCAGCCCACATAAACCGTCGGATCGACTACGCCGGCGCGAAGGAAAGCCTCCTTGCGCTCCACGCACGTACCGCACTTACCGCAATGCTTGTCGCCGCCGACGTAACAGGACCAGGTCAAAGCGAACGGAACACCGAGCTCGACGCCGCGCTGCACAATCGCGGTCTTATCCATGCCCACGAACGGACGCTCGAGCGAAACCTCATGCCAGTCGGCGAGTCGGATGGCCTTGTCCAAGGCGTCGGCGAAAGCCGGACGGCAATCGGGATAGATGGCATGGTCGCCGCCGTGGGCACCATAGGCGACCGACGTGGCCTTGAGCGACATCGCCCAAGCCGCAGCGGTCGCAATCAGGAGCATGTTCCGGTTGGGCACGACGGTAGCCTTCATACTGGCCTCTTCGTAATGACCTTCGGGGACGTCGATATGGGTATCCGTCAGAGCGTTGGCGCCAAAGAGCGGCGTGAGCCCGCGGAGGTCGGCGATGCGGTGCGGGACCTTGTAATGGGCGCAGATCTCGGCGGCGGCGACGAGTTCGCGACGATGGCGCTGACCGTAGTCGACCGACAGCGCATGCACTTCCCTGCCCTCGGCCAACAAGTGAGCCAGGAGGACGGTGGAATCCATGCCGCCGGAGTGAATGATGACAGTGCGCTGCATCAGCGGGGAAGTTGGACGCGGACGGCCTCGAGGGCGAGTCCGTTAATCGCGGACCCGAAGCTTGGCGCCCAGCTTATCGAGGTGCGAGACCGCCACGGCCTCGCCGACGCGCATGGCCGCAGACTCCTTACGATTACCGTCACGCAGACCAGAAAGATGCAGCCAGCCGTGGGCCACATAGAGACGCAGCTCGGTGGCGAGCGTGACGCCATGCTCCTTGGCGGCCCGGCGGGCTTGGTCGATGTTCACGCAGATTTCGCCCGCAAAAGACTCACCAGGGTGCTCTTCGCCGACGAACGTGATCACGTCGGTCACGGTCGGGTCGCCGAGGAATTCGTCATGAAGCTTTGCCGTCTCCCTGTCGCCAAGGAAGGCGATGGACAGCGAACCCTCAGGGCAACGGTAGCCCTTGAGCTTGTCGAGCGCGTGGACGACGCGCTGGACGGAGACCGCGGAGACCTTGGTCTTCGTGTGGCGGACGGAGATATCGACGACGCGGCTCATGTGGCGGCGAAGACGGGCTTGAGCCGCGTCCAGAGCTCGGACAGCGCCTGCGGCAGGACGCGCGTATCGCCGATGACGGGCATGAAGTTGTGATCGCCGTCCCAACGCGGCACGATGTGGAAGTGGAGGTGCGTCGGGATACCTGCACCCGCAGCCTTACCGAGATTGAGCCCCATATTGAAACCAGCCGGACTCATTACCTCCTGCAGCACCGCCTGACATCGCACCAGTAGGTCCATCATCTCGATGCGTTCGGCGGCTGTGAGGTCCGCCAGTTCACCGACCTCGCGATTAGGCAACACCATCAGGTGGCCCGGATTATAAGGCGAGTTATTGAGGATGACGAAGCAGTGCGGTCCGCGGTGCAGGATGAGATTCGCTTCGTCGTCGTTTGCCGCGAGCAACGCCGCGAACGGACTGCCGGCGCCGGGCTCCTTGCGGGTGCGAATATACTGGATGCGCCAGTGCGGGTGAAGCTGTTCGGACATCGAGATCAGGAGGCGTAGCCCTTGGGTCGGGCGAGGTGCCAATTGCATGCCGTCAGGACGATGCTGTCGAGCGTGTCGTAGTGCGGAATCCAGCCGAGCTCGCGACGGACCTTGGAGGCGTCGGCGTAAAGCGCGGGTGGATCGCCTTCGCGGCGCGGGGCGAACGCATGCGGGACGGGCCGACCGAGAATGCGGCCAACGCTGGCGATGACATCTTTGACCGAATACGGCGTGCCCGTGCCAAGATTATAGAAGTGGGCCTGCCCGGGCTGGTTTAACTTCCGAAGCACGTCGAGGTGGGCGCGGGAAAGGTCGTCCACGTGCACGTAGTCGCGTAGGCAGGTGCCATCCGGGGTAGGGTAATCTGTACCGAAGACCTGGAGCGCTGGACGACGACCCAAAGCGGCGGCAATCGCCAGAGGGATCAGGTGTGTCTCCGGTGAATGGTCTTCACCGATGGCGGCATCCGCCGAAGCCCCGGCGGCGTTGAAGTAACGGAAAGCCGCGAAACTCAGGTCATGCGAGGCGGCGAGTTCGCGCAGACGTTTTTCAACCGCGAGTTTGGTGGCGCCGTAGGGATTAATCGGCTGCTGCGGCAGATCTTCCGTCATCGGCATCTTCTCCGGAATACCGTAGGTCGCGCAGGTGCT
>CAXNEN010000120.1:0-5158 GCA_964201505.1 Opitutales bacterium | reverse complement strand
CGGCCCCTTGCTTCTCGTAAGCGGCAGCGACGGCGACCGGGTCGCCGGCATCTCGCAGCTCCTCGAACTTGACGCCCTTGACCACGCGCCCGCCGTGGACGTCGAGACAAGGGATGATGCGGACGGAAAGCATGGGCGAACTTCAGAGGTTGGGACGGCAGGGCCAGAGGTTAAGCCTAAACTATTGAAGTACCACGGTCACCGGACCGTCGTTCACGAGTTCGACCCGCATGTCGGCACCGAAGACCCCGGTCGGCACGGGCCGTCCAAGGTGGGTGGAAAGTTCTTGGACGAACAAGTCGAACAGCGGTTTGGCGACTTCTGGCTTGGCGGCACCATTGAACGACGGACGGTTTCCTTTGGAGAAATCGGCCAGCAAAGTAAACTGGCTCACGGCTAAGGCCTGTCCGCCGGCGTCACGAAGATTGACGCCCATCTTACCTTGATCGTCGGGCATCAGACGCGCCTTAGAGACATCCGCAGCCAACCTGCGGACGGTGGCTTCGTCATCGCCGGCGGCCAAGCCGACAAGCAGGAGGTAGCCAGGGCCGATTTTGCCAGTGGTGCTTCCCTCCACGGATACGGAAGCCGAGAGCACGCGTTGGAGGACGACCTTCATCCTCAGAACAACGCTTCGAGGATCGTGCGTAGCTTCATCTCGGTTTCCGTCGACTCAGCATCGGGATTCGAGCCGGCTACGATACCAGCACCGGCAAAAGCACGGGCTTCGGAACCCTTGAGCCGGGCACAGCGAAGGGCGACGAAGAGCTTGCCTGAGGCACCATCCGAACGAACCCAGCCGACGGCACCGGTGTAGAGACCACGCTGGTGGGGTTCGAATCCGGGGATGAACGGAAGGGCCATCGCACGCGGCTTACCGCCGACGGCCGGGGTCGGGTGAAGTTCGCCGGCGACCTCGAGGAAACGACGGTCGATTGGCATGGTACCTTCAATCGGCGTACGCAGGTGCATCACGTTGCCCAGGCGCAGGAGCTCGGCGTTACGCGACGTCGCTGCCAACACGCCGACCATGCGCAGGCGCCGCAGGATCGAGGCGGTGACGGCCCGATGTTCGCGGAGATCCTTTTCGCTGGTCAGGAGGGCTTCAGCCAGGCTCGCGTCTTCAGAGGCTGATTCGCCGCGCCGGGTCGTGCCGGCCACGGATTCCGAACGGACGGAGCCGTCGAACAGGGAAAGGAGCGTCTCGGGCGTGGCGCCGACGAACGCGCCGTCGTCCTCGTCGACGAGGAAGGTGTGGCACTGCGGATTGCCGCGACGAAGGCGGTGCAAGGTTGCGTAGACACTGAAGGGCTCGGCTCGGCGCCAATCGAAGGCGCGCGATAAGACGATCTTCTCGAACGATCCCTCGTTGATCAGCTCGGTCGCGCGGACGACCGCGGACGGGAACCATGATCCGCCGACTTCCGAAAGGACGGTCGGTACCGGTGCGCGCGGCGGCGGGGGATTAGAGCGGTAGCTGAACTTGCGGAAGCTTTCTGCGCGGATGGCCAGTCGGGCGGCACAACCCGGGGCAGCCAGTTCGCAGAGGGTGACCGTCGTCAGGCCATCTTCGCTGACGACCTGCCAGCTAGGCAGGAAGAGTTTGGCCTGCGCGCCATCGGTGTCGCTGCCGGGGTAGAAGGGGAACGTCGCGATGACGCGTGGGCGCGGGCCGACGCAGGTCAGGCTGGCATCGAGTGCGCGAAGCCATCTGTCGGCTTCGACGAAGCGCTGGTCACCACGTCCCGCCCATTGGCGAAGCGGCGCGCCGGCCGCGTGGGAACGCTTACGCGAAGGATTTTCGAAATACCCACGCGGCGCCGGTTCGTTCAGCGTCTCTAACACCGCCAGCGGATCGAGTTCGGGCGTCGGAAAGGTGTAGCTGACAAACCCTTCACCGGCGGCGCGTTTTTCAGCGTCAGCCAGCAGGGTAACTTCGTCGATGGTCTTGACGGAATCCACAGCCGGGAAGGTAAGGTCTCCGTGGGAATTGTCCAATCAGGCCGAAGGAGTTTCGCTCGGAGCCTCGATCGGCGGGAAAAGGATGCACTTTTCGGCGACCTTTGAGCCCGTGCAGGCAGCGGACCACGTCAGCTGGCCTTCGAAATGGGTGGCGACAGGGCGACCAATGTTGACCAACAGCTTGTCGCAGGTGGCCGGCATCACCGGAGTGAGGATTGTGCCAACGAGGCGAAGGCCTTCCGCAACGTGTGCGAGGCAGGAATCGAGGCGAGCGCGATCGGCGGCGTCAGCGGACTTGGCCAGTTTCCAGGGCGCCCGGGCCTCGATGTACGCGTTCATGGCGCTGATGAAGACCCAGAGGGCTTCGAGGGCGTGGCTGACCTGGTATTCGGTAAACGACTCGTCGTACTTCTTGATGGAATCGCTCCAGAGCTGACGGAGGTTCTTTTCGAGATCTTCGTCGGCCGCGGCAGCCGGGATCGAACCGCCATAATTACGGCCGACCATGTTGAGGAGACGATTGACGAGGTTGCCGAGATTATTGCCGAGGTCCGCCTTGTAGCGGTTCTCGAAAGTGGTCGTCGAGAAGTCTGCATCCTGTCCGACCACCATCTCTCGGCACAGGTAGAAGCGGAAAGCGTCGGCGCCGTGGGAGGCGGCGATGCCGAGGGTGTCAGTGGCGTTACCGGAACTCTTGGAGGCCTTCTGGTTATTGACGGTCCACCAGCCGTGGACGAGCAACTGGCGCGGGGGCTCGATGCCGAGGGCCTTGAGCATGCAGGGCCAGTAGACAGCGTGCGGGGGCGACAGGATGTCCTTACCGATGACGTGGACGTCGGCGGGCCAGAGCCCCTTGTCGACGACGGCAGAGTAGTAGTTGGTCAGCGCATCGAACCAGACGTAGGTGACGAAGGCGGTATCGAAAGGGAGCTCAATACCCCAGGTCAGGCGGGACTTCGGACGCGAGATGCAGAGGTCATTCATCGGCTCCTTCAGGAACTCGAGGACTTGGTTCTGGCGGAAGCGCGGCGTGATGAAGTCGGGGTGCGACTTGATGTGCTCGACGAGCCAGGACTGAAACTGGGAAAGCTTGAAGTAGTAGTTCTCCTCGGTCGTCTGCGTGACCTCGCCGTAGATCTCGGGCCAGGATCCGTCCGGGGCGCGATCTTTGTCGGTGAGGAACTGTTCCTGGCGGGTGGAGTACCAGTCGGTCTTCTGCCCCTTATAAATCAGGCCTTGGTCGAAGAGCTTCTGCAGGAACTGCTGCACGATTTTCTGGTGACGCGGTTCGGTCGTGCGGATATAATCATCGTGCGAGATATTCAGGTCGGCGAGCATGCCCTTAAAGACCGAGGCAATCTCATCGACGAGGACCTGGGGTTCAACGCCACGCTTAAGGGCGGTCTGCTGGACCTTCTGGCCGTGCTCGTCCAGACCGGTGAGAAAGTGCACCTTACGGCCGCTCATGCGCATATGGCGCGAGATCACGTCGGTGAGGACTTTCTCATACGCATGGCCGAGGTGCGGCGAACCGTTGGCGTAGTCGATGGCCGTGGTGATGTAGAACGGACTGGGCATGAAAAGATACCCTAGGAATAGGGCACGGTAACGGCCTAGGACAACCCCGAAGGCTAGCCGGACGGGGAAACCGACCTCAAGCCGCGTCCCCGGCCCGCACGATGTGGGGCTGGTAGGCGATTTCAAAGGCGTAGGTCATGCCGGCGCGTAAGGGCATCGACTTGTCCCGCTGCAAGGTCTGGTAGAAGTGGACTTTACCCCAACAGGTACGGTGCTTGGGGCTATCGCTCACGACTTTGGTCTCAGCCCAGGTAGCGTGGAAGTCGTCCTTGATTACTTCGCAGCGATGGGACTCGGCGCCGAGCACGAGGGAGTTGCCTGGAGTCATGCGTGAATGCGTGGAGGCGATCGGGAGCACCAGGCGGAAATCCTCGAGCATGACAGCGGACTTGGCAGTCAGGGTATAGCGGGCGACGATGCGGCCCCCATTGAATTCCCAATCCACCTTCAAGGAGGCGATGTTGGTGGAAATCTTCTCATCGCGGTCAATCAGGTCAGGCTGGTCGTAACGGAAGTGGTACGTGCCAGCCTTGATGCCCATGGCGACCTGGGCATTTTTTCCGTAGAAGGAGGGCGTGTAGACCTTACCAGCGATGGTAAATTCCGGAATGAATGGGCTGGTCTGCTGATTGGACGGCCAGTCGAAGACGCCGGGCATGTGCGGGAAGGCCAGTGAATCCGAGAAGCGGTGCGAACCGGAAGACACCAACGGCAGGATGATATGCAGGCCAGAAGTTGGATCCTGATAGGAGAGCAGGCCCTGTTCCTTGCGTGGGGACTTGTCGAAAGAGAAGAAGCGACAAACTGCCAGACGGTTGGCGGGCTTGACGACTTCGAGGTCGCCGCCAATGGTCTTGGCGAGGCGCGACCACTGAGAGAGATAACGAGCGGCGTCGAAGTTGGCCATGCGGGTCGTATGGCCCGGAATAGTGTCGCGCTCGGCATCGCGGACGATGATCAGGCCGTGTTCGGTGTCGAAGAAGGTCGTAAAGAAATTAGCGTAAAGACGACGGACCAGGTCACGTGCCAGCGCTTCCTTGTCGATCGGCACCCAGCGGTCCCGTAGGGCCTGCAGGAGTAAGGTGATGCAGTGCATCTGGCCGTAGGCGCCGATCCCACGGCCATAAGACCAGCCCAAGCCGTCCTCGCGGACGGTGTCCATGATGACACGAATGTATTTCTCGGCCAGCGAGCGCAGTTTCGGTAGCTTGGAGTCGCGGAGCTGGATGTTGGCGTGCAGCTGGAGCGACTGACGGATGAAGATCAGGGAGACGACGCCATACAGATCGAAGGCGCCACCAAAGTTATCGGCGTTGGCGCCCTTGGATGCTTCGTCTTGGAATCCGCCCGTAGAAGCGGCGGTGATGCGATCCATGAAACGATCGACCAGCGGGCCGGTCTCGTCCTTCTTGGTCAGGCCAAAGGAGAAGCGGCAAACAGCCTTGGCGATATCAAAGGCTTGGACGTGGTCATGATGGTCGTTCTCGATGGCGAGACGCTCGTCGATGAGGGCGCGGGTGGCTTCGTCGAGGATTTCCCAGACCGGGTTGCGTTCGCGGGTCGGACCGAACGCGAGGAGGCCGAGGCAGGCGAAGGCCATGCCATTATCGGACCCTTT
>CAXNEN010000119.1:0-5161 GCA_964201505.1 Opitutales bacterium | reverse complement strand
GCGATGTCTTTGATGAGGAGGTCTATCGACCTTGACCTACTTTGCTCGATTGCCTTGAGCAATGTCACCTCGAAGTTGGCGCGGGGCGAAAGCCCTTGGCGGATACCGTTCTCCCCTTCCTGCAGGCATTCCAGCAGACGGACGAGCTGTTCAGTGGCCAGGGATGCGCCGAGCTGGGCCGAGACGCCGCCGGAACGAACCGAATCAAGGGTGGCGGCTCGCACGCGGAGTTGGAGATCGGCGAGCACGCGGAGTAGGTCGCGCCCTTCGGCGTGAAAGGCATCGCAAAGCGCGAGGACCTTCTTCCCGTCGCAAGTGGCAATGCCGTGGCAGAGGTCCGTGACCTGTTGGACGGAAGCGAGGCCGTAGATCGAAAGCACGTCAGCCTCCGTAATCTTCTTACCGGAGAAAGAGATGACCTGGTCGAGGATCGACTGCGAGTCCCGCATGCCGCCCGAAGCCAGCCGGGCGATCGCGGTAAGTGCGTGCTGGTCTGCGGTGACGCCATCGGCCTTGACGATACGGGCGAGCTGCGCGGCGATGACCTCTTCCGAGATCGGATGGAATTCGAGTCGCTGGCAGCGCGAAGTGATCGTCGGCAGGACCTTGTCGGCCTCGGTCGTGGCCAAGATGAACTTCACCCAGGGTGGCGGCTCCTCGAGCGTCTTCAGTAGCGCGTTGAAGGCATCCTTCGTGAGCTGGTGGACTTCATCGATGATGAACACCTTGAAGGGGCAACTCGACGGCGAGAACTGGCATTCGTCACGGATCTTCTTAGCGTCGTCGATGGAGCGATTGGAAGCAGCGTCGATCTCGACCACATCGAGGCAGTTGCCCTGCTCAATCGCGAGACAGACCGGATCGTCGAGGGAGAAGTCGGCCTTTGGGCCGCCGGCGCAATTCAGGGCCTTGGCGAGAATCCGGGCAGTCGTCGTCTTGCCGGTGCCACGAGGGCCGACGAAAAGATACGCATGGGCCATACGCTTCGTATCGAGGGCGTTGCGCAGCGTCTTGACGATGTGCTCCTGTCCGACGAGTTCGTCGAAGCGGCGGGGACGCCAGCGGCGCGCGATGACCTGGAAGCCGGGTTCAGACACTAGCAAATAGGTAAGGATGGGCCGAAGGGGGTGTCAACGGGGCAAAGCCCGGTTTATTCCCATTCGATGGTCGCCGGCGGCTTGGACGAGACGTCGTAGACCACGCGGTTGATGCCCTTCACTTCGTTGATGATGCGGGTCGAGGCACGCTGCAGTACGTCGTAAGGCAGGCGGGCCCAGTCAGCCGTCATCGCGTCAGAAGAAGTCACCGCGCGGAGGGCGCAGACATTGTCATAAGTGCGACCATCGCCCATCACGCCGACGCTACGCACCGGCAGGAAGACCGCGAAGGCCTGCCAGACCTTGGCGTACTGGCCGGAGGTGCGGAGCTCGTTGATAAAGATGTTGTCGGCCTTACGGAGGACCTCGAGGCGCTCCTTGGTGATCTCGCCGCAGACGCGGACCGCGAGGCCGGGTCCCGGGAACGGGTGGCGCCAGACCATATCATGCGGCAGGCCGAGGGCTTCGCCGAGGGCGCGGACCTCATCCTTGAAGAGCTCACGCAGAGGCTCGAGCAGCTTCAGCTTCATGTGCTTCGGCAGGCCGCCCACGTTATGGTGGCTCTTGATGGTGGCCGCCGGGCCGCCGTTGGGCGAAAGCGACTCGATGACATCAGGGTAGAGCGTACCCTGGGCGAGGAAGTCCACCTTGCCCTTCTTCGTGCGCTGGACTTCGGCAATCGAGCGTTCGAAGACCTTGATGAACTCGTGGCCGATGATCTTGCGCTTCCGCTCGGGATCCGTGACGCGCTTGAGTTTACGAAGAAAAGCCGCCGAGGCATCGACGACGCGCAGGTCGACCTTGAACTTGCCGCGAAACATCTTCTCCACCTGAGCGCGCTCGTTGAGGCGCAGCAGGCCGTTGTCGACGAAGACGCAGGTCAGCTGCTTACCGATGGCGCGCTGGATGAGGGCGGCCGCGACGGAAGAATCCACGCCGCCGGAAAGGCCGAGGATGACCTGAGACTTGCCCACTTTCTCGCGAATCTCGCGAACGGCTGTCTCGACGTAGTCGCCCATCTTCCAGGTCGGCTTGCAGCGACAGATGCGGAAGAGGAAGTTGCGGAGGATATCGATGCCGCGTTCAGAATGGGCGACCTCGGGGTGGAACTGGATGCCGTAGAAGCGGCGCTTGGTGTCCTCGATGACCGCGCACTCGGAGTTCTCGGTCGAGGCGACGGCCTTGAAGCCACGGGGTAGGCGCGTGATCTTGTCGCCGTGCGAGTTCCAGATGCGCAGTGGGGACTTCAGTCCCTGGAGGAGCTGGGAACCTTTACCGAAGGACAGGACGCCATGCCCATATTCGCGGTGGGAGCTGCTGGCGACGTTGCCCCCGAGCATCTGGCCCATGAGCTGCACTCCGTAACAGATGCCGAGCACGGGCAGACCCATCTCGAACACGCCCGGATGCGGGTGCGGTGAACCCTTGGCCTTCACGCTATCGGGGCCGCCGGAAAGGATGACGCCCACGACGCCATCGGCGCGAAGGGCCTCCGGGGTGACGCTGAAAGGATAGATGCGGGAGTGGACGTTGCACTCACGGACGCGGCGCGCGATGACCTTGGTCAGTTGCGAACCGAAATCGAGAATGGCGATGGACTGGGTGGCCATGGTGGAAAAGCTAGGGGGATTCAGAACTTGAGGCGAACATTGTTCCAGCCGCAATGGGGGCAGACCGCCTCCTCGCGAAGTCGGGGGCGGACATACGTCACGTTGCAACGGACGCAGGAAAAGGCGGAGTTGATGCGGCGGTGATCCGAGAGCAGCACGTCGCGTCGGTCATACCAGGCCTGCAGGCCAAAGAAGACAACCGCAGCCAGCCCGGACAAGAAGGCTAGGAAGACGGCGAGATCGACGGACTGTAGCATTTGGGCGAAGGGGTTAAAAAGGCGAGACGCGCCAGCCGGGGGGCAGACGCGTCTCGGGTTCAGGCCAGGGCGATAAGCTTAGGCCTGAGCAGGAGCGACGGCCGCTTCCTTCTTGGCCTTGGGCTTACGAGCCACCTTGGCCTTCGGGGTCATGGCCGGGGACTTGTCATCCTTGGCCACGAGTTCGATGAGGGCCGTCTCTGCCGCGTCACCCTTACGGGCGCCGAGCTTGTAGATGCGGGTGTAGCCGCCGGTGCGACCGAGGAACTGCTGCACGCGCTCCTTGAACAGGAGCTGGGCGGCGTCTTCGTTACGGAGCTTGGCGATGGCTAGGCGGTAGTAGTGCAGCTTCACCGACTTATCGGCGGACTGCTCGGCCTTCTTGGCGTAGGTGATAATCTGCTCGGCGAAAGGACGGATGGCCTTGGCGCGGGAGAGAGTCGTCGTGATGCGCGCATTCGTGAATAGCGCGGAGGCGAGATTAGCAACGAGCGAGCGGCGGTGAGCCGTCTTGACGCCAAGGACGTGACTGTGTTTGCGGTGACGCATGAGTTTAGGTTCCGGTCTGGGTTAGGCGTTGACGCCCTTGTCGAGGAGACCCTCGTTGATTTTCTGGCCGAGCGACAGGCCCAGCTGCTCGAGCTTGGCCTTGATTTCATTGAGGGACTTTTTGCCGAAGTTGCGGTACTTGAGCATTTCCTGCTCCGTCTTCATCGCCAGTTCGCCGACGGTGTTGATGTTGGCGTTGTTGAGGCAGTTGGCGGCACGGACGGAGAGCTCGATTTCGTTGACCGACATGTTGAGCAGCTTGCGGAGACGGTTGGTCTCTTCGCTGATCTCCTTGTGGCCAGTCTCGAACTCGACGGAGTCGGCGGAGACGGTATCGAAGACTTCGAGGTGGTGGCGCAGGATTGCGGAGGATTCCTTGAGGGCTTCGTCCGGAGTGATGCGGCCATCGGTCGACACTTCGAGAACGAGCTTATCGTAGTCGGTTTTGTCGCCGGAGCGGGTGGATTCGACGGAATACTTCACCAGGGTGACCGGGGAAAAGAGGGAGTCGACGGGGATGGAACCGATGGCCTGTTCGGGCTTCTTATTCTCTTCGGCGGAAGCCCAGCTGCGTCCCACGGTGACTTCGAGGTCGGCGTAGAAGCGACGCTTGCGGTCGAGAGTACAGATGACCTGGTCAGGGTTGACGAGGGTGACGGTGGCACCCTTGGTCTCGAACTTGATGTCCGAAGCCTTCACGGCGCCAGCCTTATTGACGTCGATGGTGCCCTTGAAGGCCTCGCGCTTGTTGGCTTCGGTGCGGATGCGCACCTTCTTGAGGTTCAGGACGATCTCCGTGACGTCTTCGACGACGCCTTCGATCGGCTGGAACTCGTGCTGCACGCCTTCGATCGTCACGGCGGAAATCGCCGCGCCTTCGATGGAGCTCAGCAGGATGCGGCGAAGGGAATTGCCGATGGTGTGGCCGAAGCCCGTCTCGAAGGGCTCGGCGAAATACTTCGCGTAGGTGGGGGTGGCGGAAGACTCCTCCTTTTTGAGGGTCTTGGGGCGTTGGAATTGTCCGAGTCGCTTGGTCATATCTTTGGGTCCGGTTGGTGTTGGGTCTGTGCTGGAATCAGCGGCTGTAAAATTCGACGATGATCTGGACGTTGACGTCGGAAGGGAGTTCTTCCTTGGCCGGTTCGCGGACAATCTGGCCGTTCAACTGCTCGGGCAGCACGACGAGCCAAGCCGGAGCGGAGCGACCTTGGCCTTCCTCGACGGCGCGCGTGGCGAGCTGTTTGGAGGAAGTGCGGTCGCGGACTTCAATCTTCTCGCCGGGCGAGGTAGCGTAGCTGGCGACGTCAACCTTATGGCCGTTGATGCGGATGTGGCCGTGGGCCACGAGCTGACGGGCAGCGGCGCGGGAGTTGGCGAAACCGAGGCGGAACACCACGTTGTCGAGACGGGTCTCGAGAATGCGGAGGAAATTGTCGCCGGCGACGCCGCCCATGCGCTTGGCGCGCTCGAAAGAGAGGCGGAACTGCTTCTCGGTCAGGCCGTACATCATGCGAAGCTTCTGCTTCTCATTGAGGCCGACGCCGTATTCGGAGACCTTGCGGCGGGTCGTCTTGCCGTGGATACCCGGAGGGTACGGACGACGCTCCTCACCCTTGGAGGTGGGGAAAATATTCTGACCGAAGCGACG
>CAXNEN010000118.1:0-5175 GCA_964201505.1 Opitutales bacterium | reverse complement strand
GTAGGCCTTGTCACCGAGGTCGCGCACGACGCCGTCGACCACGAGCTCATAGGGCAGGCGGCAGGCTTGGGCGCATTCGCCGCGATTTGCCGAGCGGCCACCGAGGGATTCACTTGTCAGACACTGGCCAGAGTAGGCGACGCAGAGGGCGCCGTGGACAAAGACCTCGAGGTCAAGCGGCGCGCCCTTGGTGGCTTGCTCGGACTGCATTTTCTGCATCTCGGGAATCGATACTTCGCGGCCGAGGACGGCGAGCGAGGCGCCCAGGTCACGGGCGAAGTCGACGCCTGCGGCGCTGGTCACCGTCATCTGCGTCGAGGCGTGGATGGGGAAGTCCGGCGAGATGCGGCGAATCAGGCGACAGATGCCGGGGTCCTGGACGATGGCAGCGTCGACGCCGGCGGCGATGATCGAGCGGAGTGTGCGGGCGGCTTCGGCAAGCTCGTCCGGGAAAATCAGCGTATTGAAAGTCACGTAGCCCTTCACCCCGCGACCGTGGAGATAGGCCATGAGTTCAGGCAGGTCAGACTCCTCGAAATTCTTAGCTCGGACGCGGGCATTGAAACGACCCACACCGAAGAAGACGGCGTCGGCGCCGTTCTCAACCGCTGCGCGGACGCAGTCCCATTCCCCAGCCGGGGCGAGGACTTCCGGCTTGCGGAGGGGAGCGATGAGGCTGGTGGCGGACACGAGGACAGGAAGGCACAGTCCGCCCTTCCCTGCAAAGAGCAATTAAGCCCCCTGGCCGCCCAGGCGGCTCTTCCGGGATTGCCCCAGGCCGACCTTCCCTCCCTAATTGAACTCATGTCCGACAAGCTCGAAGAAATCTTCCTGATGCAGCAGGCGCTCAACAAGCGCATCGGCGTCGAAACCGCCGGCATGACCGAGGAGGAAAAGATCAAATGGGTCCTCAACTACCTCCGCGCCATGCAGCAGGAGATGGCTGAGCTGACCGACTCAGTACCCTGGAAGTGGTGGGCTAAGTACCAGAAGTTCGACGAGCAGAACGCCCGCGTCGAGGTCATCGACCTCTTCCACTTCCTCATCTCTATCGCCCAAGTCCTCGGCATGTCCGCGGACGACGTCTATCAGGCCTACCTAAAGAAGAATGCCGTGAACCACCAGCGACAGGACTCCGGCTACGTCAAGAAGGACGAGAACGACTCCCGCCACATCTGAGCACCGCTCCCATGCGCCCTCCCTCCGTCCGCCGCCCCGGCTTCACCCTCATCGAGCTCCTGCTCGTGATCTCGATCATCGCCATCCTGTCGATGGCGACCTTCGCTCTATTCCGCGCCGCGTCCACCGCGCGCAGCAAGGCGCGCAGCAAAGGCGACGTCCAGGCGATTTCGATGGCCTGCGAGAATTATAAAAAGACCTACGGCGACTATCCGTGCCGGGCGAGCGTCGGCAACGACGACTCCTTCCGCAAAGACATGTTCGACCAGCTAATCGGACGACGAATCATCAAGTCTTTCCCCGTCGCGCCCAGTTCGGCGATCGAACTCATCGCCTATAACGACACCCGCCTACCCTCCGGCACCCAAGGCCGCAAACAGAAGGCGTTCATCGGCTACGGGGAAATTAAGACCAATGATGACGCGAACTTCGCCAACACCACATGGACCCTGACCTTCGAGTTCCGCGACGCCTGGGATAGCCCCTACGACTATCGTTACCGCGTGCTGAACTCCGCGGGCTCCGCCGTCCAGCTCGCCAACGGCACCTACGTCGCTCCCTTCGCCGACTGGAAGTCGCCCAACTTCCTTCTCGTCTCCTGCGGATCCAATTACGTCGATAAAGGGGATGGCGTCATGCCCGACATAAAAGAGTACTGGGACACGACCGCCGTGGGTGGGGCCACGATGGTCAAGAACGGCCTAATTCCACCCAATTACTTCGAAGACGCGGACAACGCGCTCGGCCCTTTCCGCGCGGACAACCTCGTCAACTGGTCGAACTGACCTCTCGCTCGAGAGGCTTCCGCATCAGGAACGCCAGACCGACGCAGAGTAACCACGCCAGCGCGGCAGTGGCCAGGGTATGCGAGAGGAAGTGCTCGCCACGCGCAATCTGGTAGCAGCCCATCCAGCAACCGATACCCACGCCTAGGGCGAGGCCGCGCCAACGTCGGACCTTCAGGACCCAATAAAGCCCGAGCAAGGCGAACCCCCCGCTGGCATGGCCAGCTGGGAACGCATGGCTCGGATAACCGGCGGGTTTGGCCTGGAATAGCAGCAGGTGATCATACACGCCGCCGAACGCCTTGAGCTCAAGCGGCGTCGCCATGCCCGTGGCCGCGCGCAGCTGCGTGCAGACGATCGGAACCACCACGAGGCAAGCAAGCAGATACAGGGCACGTGTGCGGACGCGCTTCGCCAATAACGCCACCCCAATCAACAACAGGGCCCAGATAATGATGAGCGCCTTCGGACCGTCATAAGCCAGAGCTAGTCCGATCGCATTCTCGTGCGGAATCAGCCAAGCGTTGCCATCCCAGAAGAACGACTGGAACCAGAAGTCGACCGCCTCGCCGCCGAGCCCGGGCAGGCTGAAGAACAACGTGACCGACGCGACCGCAATGGCAGGCGCGACGAACGAGCGGCGGTCAACGTGCGGGATTTTTGAGTCCGCCATGGTTAAAGAGATCGTCGGTGGCTTGATAGTGGATGATCGCCTCATCCACCGCCGCGGTATCCGGTGAAGCCACCGGCGTCAGTGCGCCGGTGGCAAGGTCGGCCTGGTACTGGACCGCCTGCCGCACGGGCTTGAGCACAGTCAGTAGGCCGTCCGGGCGAAGTACGGCGACCTTCTGGTAGTTGCTGATGAAGGCGCGCGGGCGGAAATTCGGGCTGAGCGCATCGCTGCCGACGAAACGTGAAAGGTAGCTTACGCCCAGGAGCCCGAGCACCGTGGGAGCGGCATCAATCTGGCTCATCATCGTATCGAACTTACGTGGGGCGACGTTGCCCGGAGACCAGATAAAGAGTGGAATCTCATACTTACGGATCTCCAGCTCGCGCTTACCGGCCACCGAGGCGCAGTGATCGGCCACGATAACAAAGATGGTATCCTTAAACCAGGGCTTGGTCTGCGCGGCCTTAAGGAACGCGCCGATCGCATAGTCCGTGTAGGCCACCCCGCCCTCACGGTCGACGTGCTTCGGGTTGATCTTGCCCGCCGGCCACGTGTAGGGGCGGTGGTTCGAAGTCGTCATCACGAAGTGATGGAAAGGCTTACCAGAAGCGTGGGCCTTGTCGGCTTCCTCAATCGACCACGCGAAGGCGTCTTCATCGCAGGCGCCCCAGGCGTTACCGAAGCTCGCCTTCTTACCAGCAGCCTCCTGCCGCGGGAGATCTACCACCCGGTAGCCGTTGGCTCCGAAGAAGTAGTTCATGTTATCAAAGAAACCGTCTCCGCCGTAGATGAACGCCGTGTCGTAGCCTTGGGTGCGGAGCACGGAACCCAGTGTCGTGAGGTCTTCGCAACCCTGGCGGCGGAGGACGGACTGACCGGGGATGGGCGGGATTGAAAGCGTCAGCGCCTCCATGCCGCGGACCGTGCGCGTGCCGCCAGCGTAGCAACGAGAGAACCAGAGCGACTCGCGGGAGATGCGATCAAGGTTGGGCGTCAGGTTCTTCGCGGCGTAATCCGGCGAACCGTAGCAGCCCACGAATTCGGCGCTCAGGCTCTCAATCGTGATTTGAATCACGTTAAGACGGCGAGCGGGCGTGGCAGCCTTGATGCGGCGGGTGATGTCATTGAGGTCGGCGCTGGTCGGCGTACCGCCTTGCGCGAGGAGCGTGGTGCGGAGCTGCGCGACGGCGTCCGGGCGCGACGGATAGAAGCGCTTCCATTCCAGCTGATTGGCCCAGAAGGCCGCCAGGAAGGCATATTCGCCGTTCTTCGCGAGTTCGGTATCGTAACTATTATCCCAGCCCGGCTGCGGATCACCCATGTGGCGCAGGCCGGCCGTGAGGCGTTCAGCGACGGACGTATGGGTCGTGGTGGCGGCCCTGAGGTCACGGCGGCCTTCTAAATAGGCGACGAGCAGGAGCCCGAGCAAGGGTGCGAGCAGTAAGGCGCAGTTGCGCCAGCGCGGCGTGGCATCGGCCGCGGCGCCCTCTTCCCAGCGACGGACGAAGCCCAGCCGGAGCCAGAGCAGGAACAGCCCTGTCGCGACCGCCAGGACGATGGCGATGATCAGGGGAAGGTTGTAGGACTCCTTGATATTCTTCACCACCTCGGTCGTGTAGACGAGGTAGTCGACCGCGATAAAGTTAAAGCGGACGCCGAATTCCTCCCAGAAGAGGATTTCGGAAATCTTCCAGAACGTGAAGAGGAACGCTCCGAAGAGCCAAGCCGCCCGCAGAGGCAGGCGTAACCACCGGGAGGCGGACCAGGATGCAGGCCAGACCGCACTGAGGAGACCCAAAGGCAAGGTCAGGAACCACGCCATGCAGAGGTCGAATAATAGGCCGACGAGTAAGGCGGCGAAAGTCGGCAGGCCCCACGATACGCTGCCGGCCGTGGCCACCAGCAGGCCAAGGCGAAGGAGGGTACCAAGAAGGACATAACTCACAGCCAAGAGCAACGTACCCCCCTGCCGCGAACACAAGACCTTCATCAACAGCGATTTCACAAAGTGATTAGTCGGAAAATCGCCACCTAGGGCGAGCCAATTAAACGGCCGACGACGGGCTCAGTGCTTCGGCACCTCGTCAACGCCCGAGCCGCCCCAAGGATGGCAGCGGCAGATTCGACGGAAGCCTATCCAACCTCCCTTGAAGAAACCAAAACGCGCGAGGGCCGTGGCCGTGTAGCAGGAGCAAGTCGGATGATAGCGACAGCCAGAACCCGGAATCAGATGCAGTGGCCTCGAAAGGAAACGCTGGTAAAAACGGACGAAGCCCAAGGCCAGGCTAGCCAGGAGCGATGGGCGCGGTTCGCTCATGCGGCCGGACCAGCTTTAGACGCCAGAATGCGGACTGCCGCCGCGGCGTAGACCTTGCGGAGCTCGGCCAGCGAGCGCTTCAGCATCCCTGAGCGGATGACCAGCACGACTTCCCAGCCGGGCGGGAAGGCGGCTTCATCCGTCCGGAAGAGTTCGCGAGCCAGGCGTTTCGCTCGGTTACGATCCACCGCCTGAGGCAGGTTCTTCTTAGCGGCGATGAC
>CAXNEN010000117.1:0-5221 GCA_964201505.1 Opitutales bacterium | reverse complement strand
GCGGTGAGCTGCGGGATGCCGACGCCGGCGACGATGCGGGTGGTGCAGATCGAGCCGGGGCCCTGGCCGATTTTGACGGTATCCGCGCCCGCCGCGGCGAGGAACTCGACGCCTTCGCCGCTGGTGACATTACCGGCAATGAGCGTGATATTCTTATGGGCCTTGCGCAGTAGGCGCAGCGCATCGCCGACCCCCTTGGTGTGGCCATGGGCGGTAGAGATGGCGAGGGCGTCCGCGCCTTCGTCGATGAGGGTACTGACGTGCGCGAGCAGGCGGGCGCGGTCGATTTCGCCGTCGGCGGTGCGGGGCACTGAGATGGCGACGCCCACGCGGAGACGGAAATCAGCGTCGCGGGTCGGGCGAACGTGGGCGCGGGATTCTTCGGAGATGCGCTCGATATCGCTGAGGGTGAAGAGGCCGCGCAGCTTGTTCTTGGCGTCCACCACGAGCAGCTTGTTCTGGCCGACGTGCTCGGAGAACTTACGGTCGGCGGTGGCGATAGGGTCCTTCCCGAGGTCCTTCTCGGCCACGGTGAAGACCTTGTCTCGGGGAATCATGACCGCGGCGACCTTGCGCTGGCCGTGGCGCTCCTTGACCGTGCTACCAGGGAGCAGGCCGAGCAACGTGCCATCGGAGGACGTGACGGGGAAGGTGCTGAAGGCTAGACCGTCGCGCTCGATGCGGGCGAGGACCTGGGCGATGGTGTCGTCGGCCGAGACGACGGCCGGGTCGCCGATCATGCCGTGGATGTGGTTCTTCACGCGACGGACTTCAGCGACCTGCTCCGCTTCCGACATATTATAGTGAAGGAGGCCCAGGCCGCCATTGAGGGCCATGGCGATGGCCATCCGATGCTCGGTGACCGTATCCATGTCGGACGAGACGATGGGCAGGGACAGCGCCAGGGAGTCGGAGAGAGCCGAATCGAGGCGGGTCATCCGGGGGAGGACTTCGGAGTAGCGGGTCGCCAAGGAGACGTCGTCATACGTCAGGCCGAGGCCGGCGTTGGCGGGGAAGAAGTCGTCCGCGGACAGGTAAAAGCGTTCGTCTAGGGAAACGCGGCCCTTGGATTTCGAGGAGGCCATGAGTGGTCGGTTTCCCCAAAGGGTGTTAGGCACCCCCCTAAGGGGTGGCAAATTGATTTTGCGAGTTTGTCCGGATTGCCGTCTATTCGACCCATGACCGGCGGTTTTTTCGACTTCAAACGTGTCCGCCGACGACTTCGCTCGCCGGTGACGACGGGCGCGGGCGCCGTGGACAGCGTAGACCGCGTTATCCTGCGGACCCAATCAGACCAAGGTACCGGGTATGGTGAGATTGCGCCGTGGCCAGGCTTCCCGACCGAGACCGTCGAGCAGGCGCTGGAGTTTCTCCGCTCGGCCCAAGGTAATCTTCCCCACCTCATTGCGGCCGTCGACGCCTCGCCGGCGCCCCTACCGTGCCTAACGGCGGCGCTCTCCAGCTGCCGCCATTGGCATAAGATCGCCAGCTTCGGCGGCAGCTTGCCTTGCGCCGGACTCATGACGCTTTCCGTGATGGAGACCGACGCGAAGGTGGCCGCAGGCTTCCAGACCTTGAAGGTCAAGATTTCGCCGGAGACATCGGAGGAATCCATCCTCGGCGTGCTGAGCCGATTCCCCGGCCGTCTACGCCTGGATGCCAACGGCTCACTGGATCTCCAGTCTGCGCGGCGCTGGACCGAGTTCGCACGCGCGCAGTCACAGGTCGAATTCCTCGAGCAACCGTTACCCGTCGGGCATCCAGGCTACGCTTCGCTCGGGCCGGACAAGGTTGCGCTCGACGAATCCTTCCTGACGCCGGGCGGCATCGACTGGAGCGGGACAATCGTTGTGAAACCTTTACTCGCCGGCGATTGGGACGACCTCCTCGCATGGCGCGCCACGCATGCCGGTACCGTCGTCTATTCCTCCTGCTTCGAGACCGCGATTGGCCGACAAGGTGCGCTCTGGCTCGCAGCGCAAGACCCAGCGGCCGGCACGGTGGGCTTCGATACCTTAGGGCGCTTTGAAAGCGACGGACGCGACCGACATGCGCACGGACCGTCCGCGGACGGCCTGCCGGGCTATGATTGGGCGGGCTTCTGGCATGACCTAACATGAGTGCCATCGCGGTCTTCCACGCGGATCATGCCGCCCACCTACAGGAAGCCCTGCAAGCGCATGATGCTGGCCTACCGGTGTTCTTAGGCAACCCGCGTTGGTCCGACCATGATCTCGCCGAAGCTGCGCGCCTGATTCCCCGTGGCACCATTGTCAAAGGCCACGCACCCGAACCACGCGGACACGGCACCTGTGATTGGCCGCAGAACTGGCGTGGCCGCGTGATGATCCCGACGGGGGGCACCGGCGGCAAAGTTAAGTTCGTCATCCATTCTCCAAAAACCCTCCGCGCTGCGGCGCACGGCTTGCGTGATGCGCTCGTCACCCGCGGGCTCTCGCCGATCCTCCACGGCGTCACCTGCACGCCCCCGTGGCACGTGAGCGGCTTCATGCCCGCGATCCGCGCACGTGTCACCGGCGGTCGCCATCTCGTCATCGATGGTCGCTTCAACGAAAACACCGCCCTGCCCTCCGTCGAGCTCCCTTCCCTAGGTACGAAGATTGTTTCGCTGGTGCCCGCTCAACTATCGCGGCTACTCGCTCGCACCGATGGTGAAACTTGGTTGCGCCTGTTCGACCTCATCCTCCTCGGCGGCTCATCCGTGGCCGCTCCGCTGCTCGCCGAGATTCGCACGCGACGCTTGCCCGTCTTCCTCACCTATGGCTCGACCGAGACCGCGGCAGCCTGCGCGCTGTGTCCGCCGGAAAAGATTTGGTCGGGCGAGACTACGCGCGGCGCTCCCCTGCCTGGCGTGACTTTCGCGGCGAATGCCGACGGCGTAGTCACCATCGCCACCGAAGCGCTGGGTATCGGAATGTGGCCGGACGGCCCACTCGAAAAACCTTGGGCGAGCGGCGACCGGGGGGACGTCGCCGCGGACGGTAGCGTGAAGATTTCTGGCCGAGCTGACCGAGTGATCATCACCGGCGGCGAGAAAGTCGACCCCGCCCGCGTGGAGCATGTGCTACTCTCGACCGGCTTCATTAAGGAAGCGGTCGTGCTCGGTCTGCTGGATGCGACTTGGGGGGAAATCGTCACCGCTTGCGTCATCGGGCCCGCCTCCACAGAAGCGGCGCTACGCCAGGCTTGCGAAGCGCTCGAGCCGGCGGCGCGCCCGCGTCGTTATGTGTTCGTCCCAAGCATGCCGACGAACGTCAGCGGCAAGCCCGACCGGGACGCGATTGCGAAGCTGGCCGCTTAGGCGCGAACGGCTTTCCAGACGCGCAGGCAGGATTCGACGAGCGCCGGGAACTCCGCGAGGGGTACCTGCGACGGACCGTCGGAGATCGCCTTCTGCGGATCGGGGTGCGTCTCCATGAAGAGTCCGTCGGCACCGGCCGCAAGGGCCGCCTTGGCGAGGACCGGGACGTATTCACGCTGACCGCCGGAAGAGCCGCCGGCCGCGCCAGGGAGCTGCACCGCGTGCGTCGCGTCCATGATCGTCGGGTGGCCGAAACCGGCCATGATTGGGAAGGAGCGCATGTCGACGACCAGGTTCTGGTACCCGAAGGTCGTGCCGCGATCGGTCTGCCAAATCTCGGCGGCCTTAGCGCCTTCGAGCTTATCGACGACGAAACGCATCTCGAACGGGGAGAGGAACTGGCCCTTCTTCACATTGACGACTTTGCCCGTCTTGGCGGCCGCAACGAGGAGGTCGGTCTGGCGGCACATGAACGCGGGAATCTGCAGCACGTCGACGACCTTGCCGACGGCTTCACACTGCTCGGGACCGTGGATGTCGGTAAGGACTTTAAATCCGTAGTCCTTCTTCACCATCGCCAGAAGATCGAGCCCGACCTGCATGCCGGGGCCGCGGTCGCCGCCGAGCGAGGTACGGTTGGCCTTATCGTAAGATCCCTTGAAAATGATGTTCAGCTCCGGATACCGGGCAGCCAGGGCCTGGAGCTCCGTGGCGACGGTCCGGCAGTTGGACTCCGATTCGAGAGAGCATGGTCCGGCGATGAGGAGCAGGCGGCGCTTATCGTGCAGCATGCGGCAGGATAGGACGGGCCAAGCCCTCAGGGCGAGCCGTAAGGAGCCCTCAGCGACCCAGCCAGGACAGCACTTCCGCCAGCGAACGCGTGTTGAGCACCTGCTCCGGCGTCAGCCAGCCCTTGCGGGCGATGCGCACGCCGTGAGCGGCGAAGGCCAGTTGGTCGATGTCGTGTGCGTCCGGGTTAATCGAGCAGAGTACGCCCTTCTCGGCCGCGCGGCGCCACCAGCGCCAGTCGAGGTCGAGGCGCCACGGGTTCGAGTTGAGTTCGATAATCGTATCGTTGGCCGCCGCGGCGTCGATGACCTTGGCGATGTCGACATCGTAAGGCTCGCGCTTGTTGAGCAGGCGGCCAGTGAGATGGCCCACCATGTCGACGTGTTCGTTCTCGATGGCCTTGATGATGCGGGCCGTCTGCGCCTCGCGATCCAAGGTGAAAAGGGTGTGCACCGAAGCTACGACGAAGTCCAAGCGAGCGAGCACGTCGTCGGCGAAATCGAGCGTGCCGTCCTTGAGGATATCAACCTCACTGCCGGCGAGCACGCGCACGCGATACTTCTTCGAGGCGTTGAGTTGAGCGATATCTTCGAGCTGCTTCGCGAGGCGGATCTCGTCGAGGCCGCCGGCCTGGAAGCTAGATTTCGAGTGGTCGGAGATGCCGAGGTATTCCCAGCCGTGGGCTTCGGCCGCAGCGGCCATCTGGTCGAGCGTGTGGTCGCCATCCGATTCCGTCGTGTGATTGTGGAAGACGCCGCGCAGGTCGGAGAGCTGGACGAGTTTCGGCAGATGGCCGGCTTCAGCGGCATCGATCTCACCGTTACCCTCGCGGAGTTCGGGCGGAATCCACGGCAGGCCAAGCGCGCGGAAAACCTCTGCCTCGCTCTTGGCGCCAGGCGCGACCGACTTCTCGTCGACCGACTTGAAGCCCCACTCACTCATGCTGAGGCCGCGCCCGAGCGCGCGGTGGCGCATGGCGACATTATGCTCCTTGGAGCCCGTGAAGTGATGGAGCGCAAAATAGAACTGTTCCGGCGGGACGACACGAAGATCGGCCTGCAGGCCGTTCTCGAAGCGCACGCTGGACTTCGTCTCACCGTGGGCGGTGAC
>CAXNEN010000116.1:0-5262 GCA_964201505.1 Opitutales bacterium | reverse complement strand
CGGCTTCGACGACGGCAGGCGGCGCCGTGAAGTCCATGTCCGCGATCCAACAAGGGATGATATCCTTATCGGCATACTTGTGCCACTTGGTGCTGTCGGTCCCGGAGCGTTCCGGACAGCTGTCAAAATCGAAAGCCATAGTCTGAGGTGAACCTTGGATTGAAGCCGACTACGGGCAAACGCAATCTGACTCCGCCTTATGACTCGCTGGCTGACTGAGCTCGACCGTGGGTTCTTCGACCTGGCCTTCCCCCGGGACTGCGCCGTCACGCAGGAGCCGATGGACGACGGGGCTCGCCTGCACCTCTCGGCCGCCGGGGCCGACCAGCTCACCCGCATCCACGACCCGCGGTGCCTGACCTGCGGTCACCCCTTCGAAGGCATCCTCGAAGGCGACCGGGCCTGCCCGCATTGCCTCGACCTCCAGCCTGCCTTCGCCCGGGCGGTCTGCGCCTTCCGTGCCCGAGGTCCCACCCGCCGGATCATCCACCGCATTAAATACGAACGGTGCCCGTTCTTGGCCGACGACCTCGCCCACGCGGCCCTCTCGGACGAAGTCTTCCGCCGCCATTTGGCAGGGTCGGTACTCGTACCAGTTCCCCTACACGCGGCCCGGAAGTTTGATCGCGGATACAATCAGGCGGAACGAATTGCCCTAGTCCTATCCAAACATATCGCGGGATGCCGGGCCGAGTTCCTCCTCCGCAAACAGCACGAGACCATTTCCCAGACCCGCCTAGGCCGACAGGAGCGACGCAAGAATGTCGCCGGCGCGTTCGTTGTCGCCGACGGGATGTCCGTCGACCCGCTCACCCGTTATGTCGTCATCGACGATGTCCTCACCACCGGCGCGACCCTGCATGCTTGCGCAGTTGCGCTGCGCGAAGCCGGCGCAATATTAGTGGATGCTGCGGCATTAGCGCATGGGTGAGCGAGAAAGAGGCTCGGAGGCCCAGAGGCTCAGTTGACCAGAGAGTGAAATATTCAAGGGGAGACCGGAAACCGGGAGGTTTGCTTCGGGCATTATTAATAACCCCAGCCAATCATCCGGTCTCCGGTTTCCCTTTGAGTGCTGGGGCTTATCTGGTCCACCGAGCCTCTGGGCCTCCGGGCCTCTAATTTTTCAGCGCTGCATCCAACTCTTCCTCGCTGAACCCCATCTTCTTCACCACGAACTCCCGCATATCCGGCGCAAGCGGTGCGGTAAAAGTCCGCGTGATACGCGGCGGGAAGCGAAACTCGAGCTTAGCGGCGTGCAATGCCTGGCGACCCATCTCGAGCGCACCGGCGAGACGCGGCGTCCAGCCGTGCGCGACAAATTCCATGTAGAGCGAATCGTCGCCGCCGTAGAGTTTGTCGCCGATGACGGGCAGCCCGAGCCAGAACGCGTGCGCGCGGATCTGGTGCTTGCGGCCAGTGTGCGGTTGCACGCGCGCGAGCGTATAGCCGTTACGCACGAGCACGGGCTCGAAGAACGTCGCGGCCGGCAAAGTGCCGGGGCCTTCGCGCACGGCGGTCTTCACGACGACCTGGCTGGTCTCGTCGGGCCCGAGCGGCTGATCGACCATGACGGGCTCCTTGAGCTCGCCCTTAAGCAGCGCGTAGTAGGTCTTGATCACCATGCGGCGCTCCATCGCGGTCTGCGCGGCGGAAGCGGCATCGTAATGCTTCGCGATGAGGATCACGCCGCTGGTCTCGCGGTCGAGACGACTGACGAGGTGCGAGACGTCCATCTGCTTCCATTCCTTCACCGCGCCGACGAGTGACGACCATGGACCGTCCTTCGACGGGTGGCAGACAAGCCAACCCGGCTTGTCGAAGACCATGTAGTCGTCGTCTTCCTGGATCAGCCACTTCGGCAGCTCCGCGGGGTCGACCTTCGGCGTGGTGCTGCTCGGAGGGACGAAGGAATAGTCGGTCATCGCGTAGAAGGCAGGCGATCCTGCCAAGCATCGGGCAGTCCGTGGCCGCGTAGGCGCGCGAGGACTTCGCCGACGAGATAAAGCGAACCGAGCACGACGATGGTTCCGCCTTCAGCGGTGCACGCGGCCGGCGACGGGAAGAGTTCCGCGACCGATGCGCGGTGGACTTCGCCACGGAAATCCGCCGGCACGAGCGCGGCGAGTTCCTCGACGGAGCACGAGCGTTCGTTGTCGGGACGCACGAGTACGAGGCGTCCGGCGGCCTTCGCCGCGGCGGCAACGAGCGGGCGGGCGCGGTCAACGCCGAGCGCGCCCACGATAACGGTCGGAGCATTCAAGGCGGCGAGCAGCGGGGCGACGGCGCGGATGCCTTCTTCGTTGTGCGAGCCGTCGACAATCAGGCGACGGCCGTCGATGAGGCGGAATTCCTGCCAGCGGCCGGCCCACTCGACGGAGCGAAGCGAGCAGCGGGCCTTGGCGTCGTCGATCGGCAGACGTTTCGTCAATTCGCAGGCGAGCAGAGCCGCACCGGCATTACGGCGCTGATGCGCGCCGATGAGATTCGTCTCGGGCAGGCCCGCCGCGAAACGATCGCGGACGAAATGGAGCGGCGCGCCGACTTCGCGGGCGCGGGCGACGATGACCGCTTCGGCTTCGGGCGGAACCTCGACGACGACGCACGGCACACCGGGCTTAAGGATGCCCGCCTTCTCGGCAGCGATGGCGGCGAGCGTCGGGCCGAGGTATTCCTGGTGGTCGAGGCCGATGGACGTGATCACGCAGACTTCCGGTGCGCAGACATTCGTGGCGTCGAGGCGGCCGCCGAGGCCCGTCTCGAGGATGGCGACGTCGACCTTGCGCTCGGCGAACTCCAGGAGCGCCGCGGCCGTGATCAGCTCGAAAAAGGTCGGTGCGTCCTCGGAGCCTTCGGCCCGGATGGCTTCGTAATGCGGACGGAGGCGTTCGGCGAGGGCGACGACCGCAGTGTCGGATAGCGGGGCGCGATCGACCTGGATACGTTCTCCGATGGCGACGAGGTGGGGGCTGGTGTAGAGGCCCGTGCGGCGACCCTGCGCGCGCTGGATCGCCTCGATCATCGCGGAGGTCGAGCCCTTGCCGTTGGTGCCGGCGATATGGAAGCACGGCTGAGCGCGCTCGGGGTTGCCGATGCGCGACGAGAGCAGACGCATACGATCCACGCCGAGGCGCGAACCGAGGTTACGTAGTCCCGTCAACCAGCGGAGCGTCTCTTCTGGAGTCATCTCCGCGGCGGTCGCGCTCAGGCGCGGCTCTTCGCGGCCTTCACCTTTACCTTACGGTGGGCGAGGGCGCGGAGGAGGCTGGCGAGCTTCGACTTCATCTCCTTGCGGTGGATGATCATGTCGATGAGGCCGCGCTTCAGGAGGAATTCGGAAGACTGGAAGCCTTCGGGCAGATCTTGATTGGTCGTCTCCTTGATCACGCGGGCGCCGGCGAAGCCGATGAGCGCGCCGGGTTCGGCGACGATGACGTCACCGAGGGTCGCGTAGCTAGCCATGACGCCGGCCATCGTGGGATTGGTGAGGACGGCGATGTAAGGCAGGCCGGCCGCGCGGAGCTTCGCGAGGGCGGCGCTGGTCTTGGCCATCTGCATCAGGGAAAGGATGCCTTCCTGCATGCGGGCGCCGCCAGAGGCGCAGACGACGACGCACGGGCACTTCAGCTTGATCGCGCGTTCGATGGCACGGGTGACCTTTTCGCCGGCGACGGAGCCCATCGAGGCGCCCATGAACGAGAAGTCCATGATCGCGAGGGAGACCGGGAGGCCGTCCATCAGGCCGTGGCCACAGACGACCGAGTCGCGAAGGCCGGACTTCTTCTGGTGCTGGGCGAGGCGCTCGGGGTAAGAACCGCCGGCGGTGAATTTGAGGGGGTCCTTGGAGACCAACTTGCTGTCGGTCTCTTTCCAGGAACCGTCGTCGATCAGGAGGGCGATGCGGCGCTTGGTGGACAGGCGCTCGTGGTAGCCGCTGATCGGGAAAACGTTCCAATTGGCCTCGAGGTCCTTGGTGTAGACCATCTCGCCATCGAGGGGACACTTGGTCCAGAGACCCGCCGGGATATCCTTCTTCTTAGGAGTCGGGGTGTGCGTGCGCTTGCGGAAGACGGCCATGGTGAATGCCCGGAGATTGAAGCGTTATCCGTGAAAGCGAAAGGGTAAACCTGCCCCATAACCCTCGAAAACCGAGAGAAATAGGCATTTAACCCAACGCCGCCGGCTCAGCGCGGGCCGCGGTCGGACCCGGCGAGACGCTCGAGGAGTTTCTCGTAGGCGTTCACGGCGCGTTCGGCCATGACGAGTTCGAAATTCTCGTTCGGGGCGTGCAGGTGCGACTCGGGCGTGAACAGGCCGATCATCACGGAATCGAGGCCCGTCTCGCGGCGGATGTCGCCGATGATGGGCACGCTGCCGCCTTCGCGGAGATAGAGCGGGCGCTTGCCAAAAGCTTCGCCGATGGCCTTGTCGGCCTCGCGAAAGGCCTTAGCGAGGATCGGATTCTGGCCGGCCGGGGTGTTCGGGCGATCAGGCGGGCAGACGAAGTAAGCCGCGTTGCCCTGCATCTCGATGAGGTCGACGCGCACGCCCTTCGGAGCGCGGGCATGGATGGCCGCGGCGACCTTGCGGTGCACGTCGACGGGGTCTTGGCCAGGTACGAGGCGGCAGGTGATCTTGGCGAAGACCTTCGACGGGATGACGGTCTTGGAGCCCTTGCCCTGATAGCCGCCGCCGATACCGTTGAACTCGAGCGTCGGCGCGAAGCGCACGGCTTCGAGGCCGTCGAGGCCGGGAGCGGGATGCAGTTCGTCGACGCCGAGGGCGCGGCGGTAACCGTCTTCGCTCAGCGGCAGCTTGCGCAATTCTTCGCGCTCCCAGCGGGTAGGCTGTTCGACGCCGTCGTAGAAGCCCTCGACCGTGACGGCGTTATCGGCGTCATGCAGCGACGCACAGAGTTCGGCCAGTGCCTGGATGGGATTATAGACTGCGCCGCCATGGAGGCCGGAGTGCAGGTCGGACTTCGGGCCGGTCAGGCCGACTTCGAGCCCGACGATCCCGCGCAATGCCGTCGTGATGACGATCTGGTCGGACGACGGCGAGGCGGTATCGGAAAGGATGACGCAATCGGCTTCAGCGAGCTCGGCCTTATGGTTATGCAGGAATTCCGGGAAGCTCGGGGAGCCGATCTCTTCTTCGCCTTCGATGAGGAATGTAATGCGTAGCGGCAGGTTCGGGCAGCGCTTGAGCAGGCGGGTGAGCGCGGCGACGGCGACCAGGTGCGGGCCCTTGTTGTCCGCCGTACCA
>CAXNEN010000115.1:0-5271 GCA_964201505.1 Opitutales bacterium | reverse complement strand
CGCGCATTAGCCGTCTGATGGTCGTCCGCCGAACGCGGATAAGGGACGAGCACCGCGGGCGTACGGCAGGTGGCCAGCTCGGCGAGCGTGCCCGCGCCGGCGCGCGTGACCGCGAGGTCGGCCGCGGAATAGGCCATCGCCATCTGATGGCAAAACGGGACGAACTTCACCAGCGAGTCGGGCGAGCGGACTTCATCCTCGCGGCCGCCCGGGCCGGTGAGGCACAGGACATGGATGCCGCGGATGGCGAACTCTTCGAGATTGTCCTCCACCCAGCGATTGAGCGAGTGGGCGCCTTGGCTCCCGCCGGTGACGAGCACCACGCGACCCGTCGGCGGTAAGCCGAGCGCGCGACGAGCCGCATCGCGCGCCTGCGGACGGATCTCGGCGCGGACGGGATAGCCGGAATCATGCTGACGCTCCGCGGCGAGGCCGGGCATACGCACGCCGGCGGGCAGGTGCACCGCATCGGCGAAACGCGCAATCAGGCGCACAGCCTTGCCCGGCTTGCGGTTGGCTTCGTGCACCAGCACGGGGATACCGCCCAGGCGGCAGGCCAGCGACGGCCCCAGGCTCATGAAGCCGCCGAAGCACACGAGCACGTCAGGGCGGAAACGGCGAAGTAGGCGCCAGGAAGACCAGACCGCACCCAACAGCGCGGGGAAGAAAAGTAGTTTCGCACCGAGGCCAGGACCGAAGCCGCGACCCTTGCCCGGGACGAAGTTCAGGAGCGGATAATTTGAGGTCATACGCGCGTCCACAATCTTGCTGCTGACGATCAGCAGGCACTCGTGTCCTTCCTCCGTGAGCCGCTGAGCGAGGGCGATACCCGGGGCGAGATGGCCACCGGTTCCGCCGCACGCAAGCAGCACGCGGCTCATGCGCGCGCCTCCTTGGCCACGAAGGCCGGTTGGGCCGATTCGCGGATACAGTTAAGGACGAGACCGACCATGCAGCCCATGATGACGAGATTGGTGCCGCCGTAGCTGATGAACGGGAGCGAGATGCCCTTGGTCGGGAGCAGGCCCGTGACGACGCCCATGTTGATGAGCGCCTGCAAGACAAGGAAGAGCGTCGCGCCGAGGCAGAGGTTGAAGCGGTAGAGGTCCGATGAAACCCGCATCGCGCGGTAGGCACACCAGAAGATGCCGAGGTAGAACAGCGCCACGAGCGAAGTCGCGACGAGCCCATATTCCTCACCGATGACGGAGAACACGAAGTCCGTGTGCGCTTCGGGCAGATAGGCGCGACCTTGGATACCGTTGGCGGCGCCTTTACCCGTGAGTCCGCCGACGCCGAAGGCCACCAAGCCCTCGAAGAGCTGGTAGGCCTCGTCACCGCGTTTCTCCCACGGCTCGAGGAACGAAGTGAAGCGACGCAGACGGTTCGGCCAGTTGAGGATGAGGACCGTGAGGCCGCCGAGCCCGATTAGGAAGCTCGGAATCACATAGGCCCAGCGCACGCCGGAGACGAGCATCATCGTGCCGCCCACCGCGCAGCAGAGGAGGATCGTGCCGAGGTCCGGACCAAACGCGATGAAACCAGCGATGACCAGCAGAATGGCGACGGGCTTCAAGAAGCCTTCGCGGCAATCAATCCAACCGCGACGCGTGAAGATGTAAGGCTCACGTGAACTCAACTGGTAGATCGAAAACTTGTTCGGCAAGGTGTGCCGCTGCATGCGCGCGAGGAAATCGGAGAGCACAATCACTAGGGCGAGTTTGCCGAGGTCCGAAGCCTGCAGGCGGAAGAAACCAAAATCAATCCAGCGCCAGGAACCGTTGACCGAAACACCAATCCCAGGGATGCGCGCAAGGAACATCGCCAAGCAGGCGCCACCGAGGATCCACCAGCGCCACTCGCGCGCTTTTTCAAGGTTGAGCCGGAAGAAGGCGTAGCCGGCGACGAAGGCAATCGGTACGTAGGCCAGCTGGCGGTAGAACGCCCCGGTGCGATTGCTCGACGAAAGCGAGATGCCCGCGCTGTACTGCACCACCAGACCGAACACCGCGAGGGACATCGCGAGCAGCAGGATGCCCAAGGAGTACCCACCCAGGGCTCCCGGACCTTCCTGCTGCTTCACCTTGATGACCATGACGCGGCGTCAGGCTCGGCTTACTTCTTTTCCGGAGCCGCCGGAGCGGTTGCCGCCGGCTTGGCGCCGGTGAGCGGGATGAGTTTGATGGGCGTGAAAGTCGGAGCCGCCGGAGCCGCGGGCTTCGCGGCCGCCGGGGCGGATTTAGCACCCGTCTTGGCCGCGGCCTTCGCGCCCGTCTTCGTCGCCGGCTTGGGCGCGGCGGGAATCGTCAGCACCTGGCCGGACTTGAGGTCAGCGTTGAGCGTAAGGTTATTGATCTTGGCGAGGTCGACGCGGGAGACCTTCTCGCTGTCGGCGATGGTCATCAGGGTCTCGCCCTGCAGGACGGTACGCTTGCCACCGGCACCGACGGGGCGGAACGGGGAGAGTTTGGCCGACACGGGGGTCGGGATGCGGTCGAGCCCGGGCGCCGGCGCGACGGCTACAGTGCCGGCCGGTCGGGCGCCGCCGGAGAAGACGGCGTTGTCGGCGGGCTGCTCGAAGCCGCTGGTGCTTCGGCAGCCGTTGACGCCAACGAGAACGGCGATGACGCAGAGGTGCAGGAGCACAACGGCAGTGACGGTGATGAGGGGACGCATGGTGGTGGGTCGGTTTGGGTGGGTGGTTTGGTTGGAAAAATTAGCTGCGGTTAGCCAAGGCGCTCGCGGCGCGTTCGAAGACGAGGCCGCGCTCGGCGTAGCCGCGGAACTGGTCGAAACTCGAGAAGCCTGGGCTCAGCAGGATGATCGCCGGGCCGTGGGCGTCCTTGGCGGCAGCGACGACAGCGTCCTGCAGGCCAGGATAGCAGCGGGCGGACTTACCCACCGCGTCGAAGTGGCGCTTCAGTTCGTCGGCGGTCTCGCCAATGAGGTAGGCCGAATCAATCAGCGGGGCAATGTTGCGGACGAAGCGACTGAGGTCGCCGCCCTTCCACTTCCCTCCCCCAATCCAGCGGACGGGGGTGCTGAACTGCGAGAGTGCGGCTTGGACCGCGTGGAAATTAGTGCCCTTCGAGTCGTTCCAAAATTCGACGCCCTTATTCTCGGCGACCTTGCGGAGGCGATGCGGCGGCACCCGGAAAAGTCGGGCCGACTCCTCGAGGTGGCGCATCGGGATGCCGCGCGCCTGCCAGTACTTGCAAAGGATCGCCCAGTTCTCGCGCTGCGGCCAGTTATCGAAAACCGAACCCGCAGGCACCGTGTCGGCAACCTCGGCGCGCGTGGCGACGAGGGCCTCGACGGGTAGCTCGATACCGAATGTCGCGGCGGCAGAGACGACGGATTCGCCGACGACGAGGATACCGCCGGGCATCATCCGCTCGACCAGTTTGAACTTCGCGCGGAAGTAGCTCTCGAGGTCGCCGTGACGATCCAGGTGATCCTCGTCGAAGTTTGTCCAGAGCACCGCCTCAGGCGTGAAGTGGCGGAGGTCTTCCGCCTGGAAGGAACTGACCTCGACGATGGCGACGAACGAACCGCTGGAGACCGTTCGATGGAGCGAAGTCAGCGGCAGGCCCACGTTACCGCAGGCGATGGCGTCCAGCCCGGAGCGCTTAAAGGCGAACGAGAGGAACTCGGTGATGGTCGTCTTACCGTTGGTGCCGGTGATGGCGATGGCCGGTCCAGTCCAGAGTAGCGCGCCGAAATCAAGTTCGGTTAGGCAATGCAGACCGGCGCGGCGCGCGGTGAGGATCCACGGGTGCGACTGAGCGAAACCAGGGCTATAGACTAGGAGGTCGTGACGGGCGGCCTCCTCGGGGCCGAACTGCTGGTTCTCCCCCCGTTCGTCGTAGATGACTGAAGCGAAACCAGTCGACGCGAGGGATTCCGCGACGGAACGTCCACTCACGCCCTCGCCGAAGATGGCGGCGGGCCGGGTGAGCCGGCGACGGAGGGAGTCGGGGAAATCGCTCATCGGAGTTTGAGGGAAAGCAGGCCGAGGAGGCCGCACAGCAGGGAGAGGATCCAGAAGCGCGCGACGACCTTCGTCGCGGGCCAGCCCTTCTTCTGGAAGTGGTGATGGATGGGCGTCATCAGGAATAGGCGCTGACCGCCCGTTCGCTTGAAGTAGGCCACCTGCAGGATGACGGAAGCGGCTTCGACGACGAACACGCCGCCCGCAATTGCGAGGAGGAAGGGCTGGTGCATCAAGCAGGCCACCGCGCCGAGGCCACCGCCGAGGCCGAGCGCGCCGACGTCACCCATGTAGATCTCAGCCGGCGCCGCATTATGCCAGAGGAAGACGAGGCTACCGCCGACGAGGGCGGAACAGAAGACCGCAAGCTCACCCGCGCCCGGCACGTAGCTAATGCGCAGATAGGTCGCGAACTCATGGTGGCCGGCAAGGTAAGCGACCGCGCCAAGGATCATGGTCGTGATGAGCACGCAGCCGATGGCGAGACCGTCGAGGCCGTCCGTGAGGTTGACCGCATTGGAACTGCCCACGCAGACGAGCACGAAGAACGCGCCGGCGACGCCGAGGCAGGCCAAGAAGGGCCAACCGAGCGACTTTGCCGACCAGAGTGGACCGTTGAGAATCGGTAACCAGATCTCGCAGAGGCTATCACGATAGGCGGGGTCGAGTAGCACGATGCCGAGGGCGATCAGCGCGACGAGACCCTGCCCCGCCAACTTCAGGCGGGCGGAGATGCCGTCGGCGCTGCCGTGGCGAACCTTCAGCCAGTCGTCGTAGAGGCCGACGAGACCCATGCCGACCAGACACCAGAGCGCGGCGAGCACGAGGACATTTAGGCGCGCCCAAAGGAGCACCGAAGGAATCATCGCGATGGCGATGATGAGGCCGCCCATCGTCGGGACCTTGCCGCCTTCCTTGGCTAGCTCGCCCATCAGCTTGGCCGAGCGCTCGGGCTGGCGCAGGCGCGCAAGCACACCGATGAGCCGGCCGGAGAAGAGCATGCCCAGCAGCAACGCCGTCACGCCGGCCAAAATCGCCCGGACGGAGATATACTCGAAGAGACGGAAAGGACCCCACGTGTGGACGAGTTCGCTCAGACGGTAAAGCATCCTAGTGGAAAGAGAGCGCCGTGCGCAGGGTTTCGGGCAAGCAGCGCTCGAGGGCGAAGGAGCGGCTACCCTTCAGGAAGACGCAGCCGCGGTGCGCCGCGACGCGAGCGGCGGCATCCTCGACGGAGGCCGCGACGGAAAGCTCCACCCCGGGAAGCGCAACTCCCTGCA
>CAXNEN010000114.1:0-5276 GCA_964201505.1 Opitutales bacterium | reverse complement strand
CCGGCGTCAATCAGCGCAACCTCGTCACCAATCTTCAGACCCATAATATTCACGTAGAGCGGGAGCGCATCGAGGCGCTCGCGGTTGAAGACCAAGGCGTCTTTCATCGTTGGGCGGTCCGCCTCCGGCCACATGAGGTCGAGCCCCTGCCTGAAGAGCATATGGCCGTCGCTGATCGAGAACGCCTCAATCTTGCCGATGTTGAACTTGTAGACGTAAGGGTTGGGTGGGCGCTTCACCGGCGTCTTGGGCGCGTCAGCGGCGGGGAGACGTGAGGTGGCGGCCAGGCCAGCGAGGACAAAGGCGGCGGCGCCGAGGAATTCGCGGCGAGACGAAGGTTGGATTTCGGGAGGCATCGGGGTAGCCGAAACCTATCGAAGCCCTAATTTCACTCCAGCCCAAATGTATTTCCCAAAACAAAACGGGCGTCCCCGAGGACGCCCATTCTTAAACAATACCGCTGATCTCGTCAGCGCGTCACGGTAACAAAGGTCGCCGGGACATTGTCACTAGGCACATAGGTGTGCGTCGTGGAGGTCACGCGGTCGATATCGATCCGCACCGTCCCACGGGCCCCACGCTTGAAGACCGGCGACCGGACAGTGATATTACCCAGAATGTCGGTTCGAGCCATCACGGCAGGAGCTTTGACAATGCCAGATACGCGGACAAAGACGATCGCGCTTTTCAGCGGATTGCCATACTGATCCTGGACGGCCACTGAGGCATTGACGGCATCGCTCACAGAATTGACGCGGATGAAGCTCGCCGTATTAAGCGCCAAGGAATGAGTCTTCGGTTTGACTGGTCCCGCAACATTGACGGTGAGCAGCGCGCTACTGCTGGCCCCGCGATCATCCGTCACGGTCAGGACGGGTCGGTAGACGCCCGGGGCACGGTAACGATGGGTGGTGATCGGTCCACTTGCCGTCTGCGGGTAGACGTCCGCAAAGTTCCAGAGATACCTGACGATGAGACCATCCGGGTCATAAGACTGCGTCGCATTGAAGTTTACGGCGGCGCTCGGCTCGGTCTGATAGTTATAGGAAAGCCCCGTGGAGAAAGAAGCATCGGCAATGGGCGGCTTATTCCCTGGATCGATCCAGGTGGCCGTTAGGCCGTAGATGCCGACGGAGCCATAGTCGGAGTAACCATCCGTGACGCCGGTGCCACTGGCGATGCCATCCAGCTGAATGTAATAAGTGCCTTCCTCCGTCACGGTGTACGTGATCGGATCGGGAGCCATCTTGCCCGCAGTACCAGCGGCATCGTAAGTATCCAACTCCGTGCCATCGGATTTCAGCACTTTGACCTGCAAGCGGAGGTTTGGCGAAATCAGGACGCCCTTCGGCGTGATAACCAACTTGCCGCGGCCGGCAGCGATTTTAAACATGTCGACATCGTTAGCGTTATTGATCAACCCGCCGCCGGTAATCGTGGTACCAGTGATGACCCGGGCCGTCGCTGTCGTACCTCCATGATCATCGGCGGTCGGGTTAAGGTAGGTGCCAATGACCGTGACATCGTCCTGGGTGTTATTCGCGTTGGCGTACTCACCCTTGGACCACTGAACGACGTCCTTGGAGTAGCCGACACCCATAATGGGTGCCCAAGAGGTGGCCCCGGTGCCATGGCCGCCGTAATAACCCGAGGTAGGAGTACCATCGTGATTAAGACCCACGGTATGGCCGACCTCATGGGCGCCAGCCTCTGCCATGAATTTGGAGCCGGCGCCCGTACCGGCGTAAACGAAGCAAGGCACGTCGGTCTGAGTAGAAGTGCGGATGCCGTTAAACGAGCCGACGTAAGCCTGACCGCCTGAACCTGTGGCATTCTGGTCGGGTCCGAAGACAACGCGCATGCCGTAATTAAGATCTCCAGTGCTCGCACGCTTCAGGCCTTCCGCCCCTGGGTCCTCGGTCGTCACATCGACATCAAACTGGGCAAAGTCCTCGGCGATACTGCGCCAGACGTACTGAATGGCAGCGTGTTCCGCGGCGCTGAAGGCAGCCGTATTGGCATCAAGGGAAAAGGGCGGAGTCGTGAAGGTGGTCTTTCCCAGTCCAGAGGGCGGTGGATTATTCCATTGCGTACCCGTCGTGGTATGACCCGTGAAATCGAGATAGATTTTACGAGTAGCACCCGGCCGGCTATGCAGGATGAAAGTCTCTGTCGTAGGATAGCTCGGGGTCGTCGTGATCGCGGTGACGTCCGGTCCAATCGGGGCCTTCAGGCCATAGCACATGTAAAATGGGCTGTGGCCGGATGCCGCGATATACAGGTCATGGTCGCGATCGCAGGCCTTGACGAAATCTTCCCGCGGAACGCCGGCAATGTCCGCCGCCTCTTCACGTTCCGCGATGCTGGCGAGGAAGGCAGGGCGATAGGCCGACGAGGGCTTACCAGTTGAAGCGGCATTCGGAGTGGAGGCCGTATTTGCCTGCAAGGGCGACGACGAGGTCGACTGCGTCGGCGCGATTGGCTTGGCCGCCGAAGTCATCGCTCCCGTGACACCCCCTAACGAAATGGGGCTAGCCTTAGTTGGCTCGACCGAGCGGGCGACTTGAGCGGAGGGCTCGATCAGTGGCAGAGCAGGAGCGGTCTTTGATTCGGCCGGAACTGGACGGGCGGACGGCGCGATGTCGACTGCGGCATATTCCACGTAGCTCCCGCTGGTCGGCAGGAAGAACACTGCGCCGACGGCAACCAGCGCCAAGAGACATACTGTAATCTTGAGTTGGCGGGGAGACATAAGAAAATAGTGGCAACACCTCATTCAAAGTCGAGTGGGTTGTTATTGCAAAAAGTAGGGGGTATTGCCCTATCAGCACATGATTTCCCGGTTCCTGCGAATCCTGTCGGCCAGCCTAACCTTGGCCTCCCCGCTGACCCCCTTCGCCGCCGAAAAGACCCCTGGACGACATCCAAACGTCATCGTCATCCTGGTTGACGATATGGGCCAGACCGACCTCTCCTGCTACGGTAGTCGTTTCTATGAAACGCCCCACGTCGACCAACTCGCCAAGGACGGCGTCCGTTTCGCCAATGGTTATTCGGCCTGCACCGTCTGCTCCCCGACCCGCGCCGCACTCCTCACGGGCAAATACCCGGCCCGCCTCCATATCACCGACTGGATCGCTGGCCACGACCGCCCGAAGGCCAAACTAAAGATTCCGGATTGGCAGAAGTTCCTGCCCTTCGAGGAAATCACGTTGGCCGAACAGTTCAAGGCCGCCGGCTATACGACCGCCAGTATCGGTAAGTGGCACCTGACGCCTGGACTGAAGGAAGGCGACGAAGCCTACTATCCCGAGAAGCATGGCTTTGATTTGAACGTCGGCGGCTACGCCCGCGGCCAGCCTCCCAGCTACGTCTCACCCTACAAGATCCCCACCCTGCCTGAAGGACCGAAAGGCGAGTTCCTCACCGACCGCGAAGCCAACGAGGCGGTGAAGTTCATCGAGGCCAATAAAGAGAAGCCGTTCTTCATCTATCTCCCCCACTACGCCGTCCACACGCCGCTCGACGGCAAACCGGAGGTCGTCGCGAAATATCAAGCGAAGGCCGCGAAGTCACCCGACCTGAAGCAGAAGAACGCGACCTACGCCGCCTTGGTCGCCAGCGTCGACGATTCGCTCGGCACGATCCGCGCTGCGCTGAAGCGCCTGAAACTCGAAGAGAACACCATCATCGTCTTCACGAGCGACAACGGCGGACTGATCCTCCGCAACGACAAGGCGACCGACAACTCTCCCTTCCGCGTCGGCAAAGGCTCGGCCTATGAAGGCGGCGTCCGCGTACCGCTCATCGTCTTCTGGCCCGGCGTTAACAAGGCCGGCACCGTCGAAAACACCCCAGCCATCACGGTCGACCTCTACCCCACCCTCCTTGCGATGACCGGAGTGAAGCCGCTCCAGTCCCTCGTCGACGGCATCAGCCTCGCCCCGCTCCTGAAGTCCGGCGCCAAACCCGATCGCGACGCAATCTTCTGGCACTACCCTCACTACCACCCGGGAGGCGCCACGCCCTATAGCGCCATCCGCAGTGGCGACTTCCGCCTGGTACACTTCTACGAAGACGGACGCGATGAGCTCTACGATCTGGCGAACGACGTCGGCGAAACAAAGGACCTCGCCGTCACCCAGCCCGAACGAGCCAAGGCCCTGCGCACGCGCCTTGACGCCTGGCTAAAGTCGGTCGACGCCCAACTGCCCTCGGCCAACCCCGCCTTCGACCCTGTCGCCGATAAGGCGGGCAAGGCCAAGGGCAAGCCGGCCGCGAAGAAGGTCGGAGAGTAAGGCCTATTTGGCCTCAGGGGCCTTCTTGCCCTTCTTACCAGCGTTCTTAGCCGCCGGCGGATTCCGCCTCTTCACGCCGGAGGCAAGCTCGTCGTCGACGGCGGGCACCTTGAGATCGGTGCGCAGCTTGGCGAGACGCACTTCCAAGTCGGCCTGAACCGCTTCATAGCCGGGCTGGCCGAAGAAGCTCTTCAGCTCGAGCGGGTCTTTCTCACTATCGAAGAGGTCGGTCTTGGTCTCGCCGTTACCGTAGTAACGGACGAGCTTGTAGCGATCGGTGATGATGCCGTAGTGCGGCGCGACATGGTGCGGCTGCGGATACTCGTAATAGTGGTAATAAAACTCCTTGCGCCAGTCGGCCGGGGTCTCGCCCGCGAGGATCGGCTTGAGGCTACGGCCCTGCATCTCCGCAGGGGAAGACAGGCCAGCCATATCGAGGAAGGTCTGGGCGTAGTCGACGTTTGAGACCAGCGCCTTGCTGACGGAGCCGGGCTTGGTGACTCCGGGCCAGCGGACGAGCAAGGGCGTGCGCACGGATTCTTCGAAGATCCAGCGCTTGTCAAACCAGCCATGCTCGCCGAGGTAGAAGCCCTGGTCGGACGAGTAGATAACGATGGTGTTCTCGGCGAGGCCTTCAGCCTCGAGATACTTCAACACGCGGCCGACATTATCGTCCACGGCCTTCACGGTCGCGAGGTAATCATGCATGTAGCGCTGGTAGCGCCAGCGGACGAGATCTTTGCCCTGCGGGTTGGCCTTCTGGTAGGCCGCATTGCGTGGCTCGTAATAGGCATCCCACACGGCCGCCTGCTCGGCGTCGAGCTGGGGCGGGCGCACGAGTTTCACGTCCTTAGGGGTGATGGTCTTCTCCAAGGTCATATCATTCTCGCCAACGGCTTTGGCGCGGTTGGCGTAGTCGTCGAAGAGCGTCGGCGGCTCAGGGTAGACGCGATCCTTGTCGAAGCCGAGGTCCTTGAT
>CAXNEN010000113.1:0-5308 GCA_964201505.1 Opitutales bacterium | reverse complement strand
AACTGCAACGACCGCCAATTCCTCGGACTAGGCCAGGCCACGAAGATGGCCCTGTCCCGCCGCACCTTCATCAAAGGCTCCGCGGGCGGTATCGGCCTCGCCGCGCTGGGCTCGCTCATAGGCACGCCCGCTTTTGCCGCTAACCCGGGGCTCGGTTTCCCCAACTTCAAACCGAAGGCGAAACGGATCATCTACCTCTTCCAGTCCGGCGCTCCTTCGCAGATGGACCTCTTCGATCCGAAGCCGCAACTGGAAGCGATGCGCGGCAAGGACCTCCCTGACTCCATCCGCAAGGGCCAGCGACTGACGACGATGACCTCGGGCCAGAAGAACTTCCCGGTGGCTCCGTCAATCTTTAAGTTCAAGCAGTACGGTCAGTCCGGTAACTGGTTCAGCGAACTGATGCCGCATATGTCCTCGAAAGCCGACGAGTGGTGCGTCGTCCGAGCGATGCATACGGAGGCCATCAACCACGACCCAGCCATCACGTTCATGCAGACGGGTAGTCAGCTTGCCGGCCGCCCAAGCATTGGCTCGTGGTCCGCCTACGGTCTCGGCAGCGAAAACGCCGATCTCCCCGCCTACGTGGTGATGTCCTCCTTCGGCAGCGGTCGTCCTGACGACCAACCGCTCTACGACCGTCTCTGGGGCGCTGGCTTCCTGCCGTCCAAACTCCAAGGGGTGAAGCTCCGCAATAAAGGCGAGCGCGTGCTCTTCCTAAAGGACCCCGAAGGTATCCCGCGCGAGGTTCGACGCGAACAGCTCGATGAACTCGCCGCCCTCAACAACCAGCGCCACGGCATCCTGGGCGATCCGGAGATCCAGACCCGTATCTCGCAATACGAGATGGCCTTCCGCATGCAGACGAGCGTCCCTGACCTGCTCGACCTGTCCAAGGAACCGCAGCACGTGCTCGATCTCTACGGGCCCGATGTGAAGCGTCCGGGCTCTTACGCCTCCAATTGCCTGCTGGCCCGTCGACTCTGCGAGCGCGATGTGCGTTTCGTCCAGCTCTTCCACATGGGTTGGGACCACCACGGCGGCCTGCCCAATGCCATTAAGGGCCAATGCAAAGATACCGACCAAGCCACGGCCGGCCTGCTTACCGACCTTAAGCAACGCGGCCTGCTCGACGATACGCTCATCGTCTGGGGCGGCGAATTCGGCCGCACAACCTACTCGCAGGGCGCACTTACGGAGACCAACTACGGCCGTGACCACCATCCGCGTTGCTTCACGGTGCTGATGGCTGGCGCCGGCGTCAATAAGGGCACGACCTACGGCGAGTCCGACGACTTTAGCTACAATATCGTCAAGGACGGCGTCCACGTGCACGACCTCAACGCGACAATCCTCCACCTGATGGGCGTCGAACATACCCGCCTGACCTTCCGTCACCAAGGCCGCGACTTCCGCCTCACCGACATCCACGGTGAAGTGGTGAAGAAGCTCCTGGCTTAAGCTCCCAGGCCCTCCGGCCCTCGAGTCCTCTATTTCCCGGTCTGCTCCCGGTACATCACCTTGAAGGGATTCTCGGCGGGGCCCGCGACGTTCTCGTTGACCATGAGCGGACGACATTCCTTCCACCAGGTATCATGCTTGGCGATCAGGTCGGCGACAACCTCGGGATGCTGGGCGGCGACGTCAGTGGTCTCACCATAGTCGACAGAAAGATCGAAGAGCTGCCAGTTCGGCTTCGCAACGGCCGGGGCCGCCTCGGGTGTCGTCTTCTTGGCGGCCTTACCTTTGCCCTTCGCAGCATTCCCCGCGTTGGCCGCGGAGACGAGGTGCCAGCGAGCGGTACGTACACTGGTCTGGGCATACTTGCCGACCTCGGGATCCACGCCTTTGACCATGTTGCCCCAGCGACCGACATGGGTGAAGAGCGTGCGATCTGGCCAAGCGATATTTTGGCCTAGTTTCGCAGTCAGCAACGGCACGAGGCTACGACCTTCGATCTGCGCCTTCATCTGCGCGGAAGCCGGCGTACCGGTGAGTTCGAGAATCGTCGGCGCGAAATCGACGTGGGCGGAGAGCGCCTTGACATCCGCAGGCTGGAAGCGTCCGGGCAGTCGCCAAAAGGAAATGGCGCGGATGCCACCCATGAAAGGCGTACCCTTCTGGGCACGCATGCCGGCGTTGAAGACCTTGGTGCCGGCGGTGCCGCCGTTGTCGTTCATGAAGACCACCAAGGTGTCCTTCGCGATGCCGAGGGCCTCCAGCTTGGCCAGGATCTTGCCGAGGTTCTGATCGATGTTGTGTAACATGCCGAAGAAGTGCTCGGTGTCCTTGCCCAGTCCTTTGCCTTCGTAAAGGGCCGCATCCTCCGGCCGAGCGTTGTAGGGTCCGTGCGGCGCGTTGGTGGCCACCCAAGCCAGGAAGGGACGCTTGGCGGCGGCCTCCCCTTCGATCCACTTGGTGGCCTGCGCGAAGAACTCATCGGTACAGTAGCCGGCCGTCTTCACGAATTTGCCGTTATGCAGGACCGTCGGTCCGTAGTAGGAATTCTTGGGCACGTCACCGCAGCTACCCGGGTAGCTCTGGCCGATACCGCCGGCTCCATGGATGAAGACTTCGTCAAAGCCCCGTTTGTTCGGCTGATACTCCGCCTCGTCGCCGAGGTGCCACTTTCCGAAGATCCCGGTCCGATAGCCGGACTTCTGGAGCTGCTCGGCCAAGGTCGCGGCGCCCAGGGCCAGTCGCTCGCGCTCGAGGATGGTGTGCGTGACGCCATTCTTGAATTCATGGCGACCCGTCAGCAAAGCGCTGCGCGTCGGCGCGCAGGTCGGCGAAACTTGGAAGTCCGTGAAGCGGACGCTCTCCGCGTGCAGCTTATCGAGGTTCGGGGTCTTCAGCACGGGATTACCGTGAGCACCGACGTCGCCGTACCCTTGGTCATCCGTGAGGATGAACAGGATATTGGGTCGATCGGCGGCGAACGTAGCGAGTGTGCAAAGCAGCAGTCCGGCGAGTAGTCTCATGGGGGTGGGCTAACCATGAGTCTGGCCCCGCGGAACGCAACCCCTCAGCCCTAGCGCCTGGTCAGCTTAAACGAACGGTAGCTCATCTCACCGCTGATGGCGTCACGATGGAGCCGGGATCCTTTCACGCCAGCGAAGTCCAAGGCCAACCCGTGCAGGAACTTCGGTAAAGCGTGTTTTACCATGGAGACATAGCGAGGGGTGTTCAGCTCCATGCCGCGGATGACCTCAGGGTTGATCAGGCGCATTTCATCCAACCTCAGCCGCGGGTGCTTCGCCAAGGCCGACATCCATTCGTCGATCCCAGCCTGGTAACGGAGATCAGCATGACAGAACCTTCCGCCTGGCCTGAGCACCCGAACGACCTCCTCGACGAAACCTGTAAAGTCAGGATAGCAATGCGAGGCCTCCACGTTAATCACGACGTCGAAGCTGGCCTCCGGAAACGGCAGCTTCTGCGCATCGCCAACCTGGAAACGAAGCCCGGCAGCCTGATGCCTTACTTGGCAGTGGCGGATGGCCTCAGGGTTCAAATCCAAACCGACATATTCCGACGGCTGATACGTCCGGGTGAAATACGACGCGCCGCCACCATGGCCGCAACTCACCTCGAGCACACGCAAACTGCGCAGGTCGACGCCGCCGCGGACATGCTCGTACAACTGGATGTTCGGACGGTTCAGTTCGTCCTCGGGCTTCAAGCCCAGAGGCTCCTCACCCTCTTCCTGAAACGCATAGTTGAGGAAATCGATACCCTGCTCCCGGACCCGACGGGTAAAGAACGGATACCACCACGCCCAGAGCTTCTGGCGGAGCTTGGGGCGGACGAGGATTTCTTCGATGAGTCCCATCAGGACCAGACTCCCTGTTCGACTAAGGCCTTCGTCGCGGCCGCCGACCAGCCACGGTTCGCGACGGGATTCGCCGGGCTCGGGTGCGGCACCTTGGCATACTTGACCTGCAAACCGTCCAAAGCTTCACGAGCTCTCGTCCCGGCATAACCACCCACGCCGACGACGGTACTGACTCCGAGCGTCTCCACGATGACGCGCAGGAGCTTGTCACATTCCTTGTTCACGGGCGCCATGACCTCGTTCGGCAATTCCTCCGGGATCACGTTGCGGCCTTGCTTAGTATTCTCGAGGAAGAGCAACGGGCAGTAGTTGTGGACGAGGTGATCCGCGAAGAAGGTCTCGGCCTTACCGAAGCGTTCCTGAAACAGTCCCCAGAGACGACGACCACTCACCTCGGAACGATGACAGGCGAAACCGGTAACCTTCTTACCCGGGTGCTCTTTGTCCGGCCGACCGACCGGCATCTCCAAGCCCATCCAGTCGCGGACGGCAGCGATCTCGCCGAAGGGCACACCAGTCTGCGCCATGCCGAAAGGGCCGGGGTTCATGCCTAGAAAAAGCACCTTCTTCGGCCCCTTCGCCGCATATTGACGGAGGTAGGCTTCGTGCGAAGCCCAGGCATAGTCCAGCGGTTGGTAGACGAAGTCCGCCGGTGAGGGAAACGAACGTCCATCCAGGGCTTTCCGTAACGCAATCGTCGCTCGGATAACTGGTTCGGCGGGCATGCGGTCAGACAATCGCCCGCCGCCGCCGGGTCGAGCCGTAAGCCGCCCGCCCAGGCGAGATTTCCCCTTGCGCTTCCCCCCGCACGATAAAAAGTCCACCTCCCTACCGACGTGAGCAAACCGCAGCCCTGGACTACCAAAGACGCCGAAGAATATTACGGCTTCAAACGATGGGGAGGTAACAACTTCTCCGTGGACCCTCAGGGTCACCTGTGCGTGCACCCGAAGGCGACCACCGCAAGATCCGCATCACCGACATCGTCAAGGAAGTCGAAGCCTCCGGCCTGAAGCCCCCGCTCACGATCCGCGTCCAAGACCTGCTCCGCAACCGCGTGACGCAGATCAACGAAGCCTTCCGTAGCGCCATCAAGGAAGAGGACTATGACGGACGTTATCGCGGTGTCTTCCCGATCAAGGTCAACCAGCTCCGCGAAGTGGTCGAGGAAATCCTCGACGCCGGCGAAGAATACGATTTCGGCCTCGAAGCCGGCTCGAAGCCCGAGCTCATCATCGCCCTCGCCCTCCTCGAGAACCGCAAGGCCCTGCTCATCTGCAACGGCTACAAGGACGAGGAATACATCGAACTCGCCCTGATGGGCCGCCGCCTCGGCAAGCAGACCATCATCGTCGTCGAACAGCTCTCCGAGATCGACGCCATCATCCGCATCGCCCGCCGCATGGGCGTGCAGCCCCACATCGGCCTGCGCGTCAAGCTCACCACCGCCGGCGAAGGCAAGTGGGCCGACAG
>CAXNEN010000112.1:0-5364 GCA_964201505.1 Opitutales bacterium | reverse complement strand
AACTCAAGAAGCATGACTCCGCCTATCGCCTGACGGCGCGGGACGACTTCAACGCGCGCGCCTCGCTGAAAGGCTCGACGGCGATTGTCCGCGGCTTCTACCAGCCGCGCGAAGGCGATGTCCCCGGCGAGGCGACGGTGACGCTTACGCTCGATGCCCAGTCGGAACTCGGCGCGATTGCCGCCTTCCTCTCAGACCAGAAGCGCTACGCGAAGAAGCTGCCCTCCACGCTGCACTTCTCGCAGGAGCTTTCCCATCGTCGGCGCGACGGCCTCGGCGAAGCCCGGCTGACCTTTAAAGCCAACGTGGTGTCTTGGCACGACACGAAGCTCATCGAACGCCTCTCTCTTTTCTACGTCGACAGCGCGCACGCTCTCTTCCAGCTACACGCGGAACTCATCGCCGCCGGGGAGTGAAGGTAGGGACGTGATTGCCATCACGTCCGTGGGCGAACGTAGTTTGGAATAGTCGGTAATCCTGCCCGGTGATACGCATGCGCCTCTGCGAACGGCGGCCATGGCAATGGCCGCCCTACCCGAGACAGCAGGCTCAAAGGGAAACCGGAGATCGGATGATTAGCTGCGGCCTTGGGTAGGGACGTGATTGCCATCACGTCCGTGGGCGGACGGAGCTTGGAACGGTCGATAACTTGCCCGTCTCATCGCATGTGCCTCTGCGAACGGCGGCCATGGCAATGGCCGCCCTACCCACGTCGGGTGGTAGCGGTTGGCGGTTAGCGGATAGGTGAAACAGCAAAGGGAGACCGGATGATTGGCATGGGCCTTTTATGGCCGCAGCATCCTTCCCGGTTTCCGGTCTCCCTTTGAATCTGGCATCAGCCCAACCGCCAACCGCTTACCGCCAACCGCTGTTACCTTTCATTTCCCTTCCCTTTTCCCCCGACCGAGGCTTAAAAAGACCCCTTCAATCCTTCCCTTTTCCGTCCATGACCTCCGCCCAAGTCCGCCAATCTTTCCTCGATTTCTTCAAATCGAAGCAGCACTCGATCGTCCAGTCGTCGAGCCTGATGCCGGACTCGCCCAACCTACTCTTCACCAATGCCGGGATGAACCAGTTCGTCCCGATCTTCCTCGGCCAGACGAAGTGCCCGTACACCCCCGGCCGCGCGGCCGACACCCAGAAGTGCATCCGCGCCGGCGGTAAGCATAACGACCTCGAAGACGTCGGCCTGGACACCTATCACCACACCTTCTTCGAGATGCTGGGTAACTGGTCCTTCGGCGACTACTTCAAGCGCGAGGCCATCGACTACGCTTGGGAGCTCATCACTGAAGTCTGGAAGTTCCCGAAGCACCGCCTTTACGCTACCGTCTATAAGCCCGACAAGTCTAAGGGCGATCCGTCTGACTTCGACCAGGAAGCCTGGGAAGTCTGGGCCGAGAAGTTCCGCGCCGCCGGCCTCGACCCCGAGGTCCACATCGTGAACGGGAATAAGAAAGATAATTTCTGGATGATGGGCGAGACCGGTCCCTGCGGCCCTTGCACCGAACTCCACGTCGACCTCACGCCCGAAGGCGACACGAAGGGCACGCTCGTCAACGGTAGCGACGCCCGCTGCATGGAAATCTGGAACTTGGTCTTCATCCAATTCAACGCCAACCCCGACGGCACGTTCAGCCCGCTCCCGGCCCGCCACGTCGACACGGGCATGGGCTTCGAACGCGTCGCTGGTATCATGCAGTGCACGAAGAACTTTAAAGACTTTTCCGGCGTCATCTCGAACTACGAGAGCGACGTCTTTACCCCGCTCTTCCGCCGCCTCGAGGAACTCTCCGGTAAGAAATACAGCTCCACCCTGCCCGCCGCCGGCTCGATTGGCGACACGCAGCAGGAGAAGGACGACGTGGCCTTCCGCGTCATCGCCGATCACATCCGCACCCTCTCCTTCGCGATCGCCGACGGCATCCAGCCCGGCAACTCCGACCGTAACTACGTCCTCCGCCGCATCCTACGCCGTGCCGTGCGCTACGGCCGCACGCTCGGCCTGAAGAACGGCTTCTTCCATCAGCTCGTCGGCGTGCTCGCCGAAACCATGGGCGACGTCTTCCCGGAGATCCGCACCCGCCGCACAGTGGTCGCCGACGTGATCCGCATCGAAGAAGAATCCTTCAACCGCACCCTCGATAAGGGCATCGCCCTCTTCGAAGACGAAGCCAATAAACTCAAGGCAGGAGGTGCCATCTCGGGCGCCATCGCTTTCCGTCTCTATGACGAGCAGGGCTTCCCGCTCGACCTCACGCAACTCATGGCCCGCGAACGCGGCCTGACCGTCGACGGCGCCGGCTTCGAGAAGTTGATGGAAGAGCAGCGCAACCGCGCCCGCGCGGCGCAGAAGAAGGAAATCATCACGCTCTCTGACATCGGCTCCGACCACCCGACGTCTTTCGTCGGTTACGACGCCCTCGCCACGCAGGCCAAGGTCGCCCAAATCGCCAAGATCAAGGACCGCACCGCCGTCATCCTAGATAAGTCCCCCTGTTACGCCGAGATGGGTGGCCAGGTCGGCGATGCCGCGATCATCACCCTCGGCGGCCGCCAGTGGCACGTCACCGACACCCAGAAGTCCGGCCAGACTTGGCTCCACTTCCTCGATGGCGAAGATGCTCCGGAGACTGGCGCGACGATTGAGATCGCCGTCGACCAAGCCCGCCGCGACGCCATCCAGCGCCACCATACGGTCACGCACATCCTCCACTGGGCACTCCATGAGGTCGTCTCCAAGGAAGCCTCCCAGAAGGGCTCCGCGGTTGACCCCACAAAGCTGACCTTCGACTTCAACGGCGCGGCGCTCACACCGGGCCAGCTGGCCGACATCGAGAAGCTCGTCAACGAGCGCATCCTCGCCAACGACGCCGTGACGGGGAGCGAAGTCGCCTACGCGTCCGTCAAGGGCCGCCCGGACATCATGCAGTTCTTCGGCGACAAGTACGGAGACTCCGTGCGCGTCGTGCAGGTTGGCGGTAAGGCCGCCTCGCTCAATGGCTGGTCGATGGAACTCTGTGCGGGCACGCACGTCCGCCACACGGGCGAGATCGGCCTCTTCCGCATCGTCGGCGAAAACGCCATCGCCGCGGGCGTCCGCCGCATCGAAGCCGTCGCCGGCCTCGCCTCTTACGAACGCGCGAAGTCCGAAGCCGAGCTGCTGAAGGCGCTCGCCTCGTCGACTAACACGCCGATTACTGATCTCGCCAAACGCCTCGAGCAAATCATGGAGCAGAGCTCCGCGCTCGAGAAAAAACTTAAGGTCTACCGCGATAAGGAATCCTCGCAGCTTGCCGATACCCTCGCCGCCAAGGCGAGCGACCGCGCCGGCCTGAAGTACGTCATCGCCCAGGTCAGCGCCGAGACGCCCAACGATCTCCGCGACCTCGGCGCCAAGGTGGCCGGCAAGGTCGGTCCGACCGCCGTCGTCGTCCTCGCCGCCGTCTTCGGCGACAAAGTCTCCCTCGTGGCCAACTGCGGTCCCGACGCCGTCAAGGCGGGCAAGGCCGCTGGCAAGATTGTCACCGACGCCTGTGGCAAGCTGGGTGGCAAGGGTGGCGGCAAGCCCGACGCCGCGATGGGCGGCGGCACCGATGTGTCCAAGGTCGCCGAGGCCCTGGGCAGCGTGGCGTAAGAAATATAAACATCCCGAACCGAGGGCTGAATCGAGTTAATCGTTTCGGCCCTCTTCATTTACCCTGCCTCGGGTAGGGACGTGATTACCATCACGTCCGTAGGCGGACGGATATCAAAAGTTCGGTAATCCGGCCCGGCTCATGGCACGTACCGCTGCGAACGGCGGCCATGGCAATGGCCGCCTTACCCGAGGCAGCTATGCCGTGACGCGGTCCCGACCCTACCCAAGGTAAACTAGGGCAGCACGCGGTGCTGCCCCTACCCCAAGACAAGCACTGCCCCGATACTCGATACTCTCAACATTCCTGCCCTGCGTCCTCTGCCATCGACTCAGCCCTCTACCACTTACCCCTATCGTTTTTATCAATGTCCTCTCGTCTCTCCGTCCTTTATCATTCATCCTTCGTCCTCCATCCTTCATCACATCTCCCCAGTACCATGCGCCTCTTCGCCTTACTCGCCCTGCTCGCACTCACCCCGCTGACGATCTCCGCCCAGAGCGATAGTGCCCCGCGGATCGGTAAGAATCAGGGATCTGGTGCCAAGCTCCACGTCCGCATGCAGGTCGACGCCAATCATCTCGCCCTCCCTCTTTCGATCACCATCAAGGGCAAGGACCGCGGCGCGGTCGACGCCCGCCTTGACGTGATCCGCAAGGAACTCGAAAAGCGTTTCGCCGACCAGCCGGGCTGGGAACTGCGCGAGATCTCCTCGGAGTTCGCGCGCGCCGAAGCCAAGTCGTACGTCTCACGTCCCGCCAGCGGCAGCAAGCTCTTTGGTGACGATGAGGCCGACAAGGGCGACGTCACCTATGTCGCCAACGCCCGCTGGGAACTCCACACCGAAGCCGACAAGGGTCTCAAGGGGCTGGAGATTCTACGCAGCAAAGCCGCCGACCTCGTGAAGGCGAAAGATGACGACGAGAAGCAAGTCGTCGGCAATCCGGAGTACGTGCTAACGAACCCGCAGGATTATCGCAACGAGCTGCTCGACCAGATCAAGAACGATTTCGAAGAGGCCAAGAAGCATCTGCCCGAAGGCCAGTGGACCCTCGAGCTCGCCAGCCTCGCCCAGTCCGTCGACGTCGTCGCCCTTGGCGGCAAGCGCTTCGAGGTCAGCCTCGCCTACCGAATGGCTTTCCTCACGCCAAAGCCTGAAAAGGCCACGAAATAATGCTCCCGCGCGTACCCTGCCCCGCTTGTCCTTGCCCACCCGCGAAGGACGGCCAGTGTTTATTTATGAGCATCTGCCGCCTGACGCTCGTTTCACCTAGGCGCCAGACTCTCTGATGAAGGCTTTTCCTTTCCTGACCAACTACGTCAACGAAACCTTTGAAAAGGAGAAGGGACGGCTGGACTACATTTTTCTGCGCCCGATCCTCCAGGTATCCTATTTCTTCCTGAAGGCCGTCCTGTTCCCGTTTAAGTTCCTTTTCCATCGGAGCGCCTACGGCTTCGAGGCGCGCTGCATCGACGGTCTACTCGCCTTCGGGATGAAGTACTTCGCCACGGTTGAGGCGGTTGAAATGATGGTCCGCCACGTGCAAATCGAACCGCTCCTCTACCGCCATTTGCTGGGAGAGAAATCCCACGTCGAGGGCGAGCGGCGGAAATTCAACGGTATCGATGGCGACTACAACATGGATACCCTGAGCGAAATGGTCCGGAATAATTTGACCATCGGCCACGACGAGCTCTCTTACGAACTGGTTGACCGCTTCGACAA
>CAXNEN010000111.1:0-5389 GCA_964201505.1 Opitutales bacterium | reverse complement strand
AAGGAGGACGGAGGTGTCGAGGCCACCGGAGTAGGCCAGGACGATTTTCTTCTTCTTGCTCATGTTAGTGGGATGGAAAAATCAACCGCGATGGGCGGCGAGGTGGGCGAGGATGGCCTTCTGCACGTGCAGACGGTTCTCGGCTTGGTCGAAGATGATGCTCTGCTTGCTCTCGAGCACTTCAGCGGAAACTTCTTCACCAGGGTGAGCCGGGAGGCAGTGCATGAAATAGGCGGAGGGCTTGGCCAAAGACATCAGCTTCGCGTTGACCTGATAAGGCTGCATCGTGCGCAGGCGCTCGGCCTTCTCGGCTTCCATGCCCATGCTGACCCAGACGTCGGTGTAGACCATGTCGGCGCCCTTGACGGCGGCGGCGGGATCGGTCGAGAACGTGAAGGTCTCTGGCAAGCCGTCCTTCTTCAGTTGGGCGCGGATCTCGGCACCAGGCTCGTAGCCAGCTGGACCGGAGAGCGCGATCTCGACGCCAAGGGCGGCGCCACCGAGCACAAACGAGTTGGCCATGTTGCAGGCGGTGTCGCCGAGGAAGGCGACCTTCTTACCCTTGAGTGAGGCGGCGTAATGTTCCGGGCGGCCGGGCGCGTAGCGTTCGGCGAGCGTGAACATGTCCGTCATGAACTGGCACGGATGCAGGAAGTCAGACAGCGCGTTGACGACGGGCATCGTGCCGCAGCTGGCAAATTCCTCGAGGAGACTATGCTCGTGGCAACGGATAACCATGCCGTGGAGGTAACGGGAAAGGACGCGCGCGGTGTCCGCGACGGTCTCACCACGCGAAATCTGCAGATCGTCGGCGTTAAGCATCACTGGCTGTCCGCCGAGCTCATGGACGCCGACTTGGAAGGAGACGCGGGTTCGGGTGCTCTTCTTGAAGAACATCAGGCCCCAGGACTGGTGCGCGAGGGCAACCCCGGCGGACTTGCCTCGTCCGGCCTTAAGCGCCGCAGCCGCGGCGAAGACCTGAGCCGTTTCGGCCAGACTCAGGTCGGTCTCCTTTAGGAAATGACGCATCTCGGAAAGCGTTTGAACATAGGCCTCCAGCCCTGTTTGGACAGCGGAAAATAAGGGCGGGGAACCGCTTAGGCGGCCTTCCAACCGCCAAGGACCTGACGCAGGATCGCCACAGCCTCGGCCAGCTCCTCGGCGGAGGCATTGAGCGGAGGCAGTAGACGCACGGCCACCCCACCCGCCGGTGCGGTCAGGATGCCGGCCTCGCGCAGGGCGGCGACGACAGGGACCGGGTCAACTTTCAGGATGACGCCGACCATGTAGCCAGCGCCGCGTACTTCCTTCACGAGGTCAGGACGAAGTTCGACTAGCTTGTGGAGTTCGGCATGCCAGCCGACCGAGCGCTCGGCCACCTTGGCGACGAGCTGTTCGGATTCAATGATCTCGAGCACGGCGAGACCAGCGGTGGCCGCGAGCGGCCCGCCACCAAACGTGGTGCCATGCGAACCAGCCTGGAAAAGGTCGTCGTGCGGAGGAGCTATCCAGATTGCCCCAATCGGAAAGCCGCCGCCGAGGCCCTTAGCCATGGCGATTGCGTCCGGCTTTATGCCTGCGAACTCATAGGCGAAGAACTTGCCGGTCCGGCCGATGCCGCACTGGATTTCGTCGATCATGAAGAGCACATTACGCTCGCGGCAAATCTGCTCAACGCCGCGCAGGAAGTCAGGCGCGGCCGGATTGATGCCACCTTCGCCCTGAATCGATTCGATCAGGACGGCGGCGGTAGTCTTGGCGTCGATGACCTTATCCCAAGCGGCGAGGTCGTTCAGCGGCGCGGCGGTGAAGCCGGACAGTAGCGGACGGAAGCCTTTCTGGATCTTCTCCTGCGGCGTGGCGGACATACCACCGAAGGTACGGCCATGGAAGGCCTTCTCGGCGACGATGACGCCGATACAGGCGCCTTCGGCGCCAGACTTACGCTGACCATGGAGACGGGCGAGTTTCAGCAGGCCTTCGTTGGCTTCGGCGCCGCTGTTGCAGAAGATGACGCGACCCGGGCCGCAACGCTGCGCGAGGGCATGGGCGAGCTGGCCTTGCGGTTCATTCCGGTAGAGATTGCTGACGTGGACAAGCTTGCCGGCCTGCTCGGAGACGCGCTTGACCCAGTGCGGGTGGGCGTGGCCGACGGCGTTGACGGCGATGCCTGAGGCGAAATCCAAGTAGCGCTTACCGGCGGCGTCCCAGACGTGCGTCCCCTGCCCCTTCACGAGCGTGATGGGGGGAGCGCCGTAGTTATGGGCGACATTATCCGCGTAGTTCGCGGCGGTAGGATCTGTGGAGGGGCCGTTCATTAACCGTGGACGATTTCAGTGCCGATACCCTTATCGGTGAAGACCTCGAGCAGGAGCGCATGCGGGACGCGTCCGTCGATGAAGTGCACGCGGCGGACACCTTCCCGCAGGGCTTTCACGGCGCTATCGACCTTCGGGATCATCCCGCCGGCAATCACGCCCTTGCGCTTGAGCTCGTCGACTTCGCTGACCTTCAGCGTGGTGATGAGAGAGGACGGATCCTTCTCGTCAGCGAGTAGGCCGGGGACGTCGCTCATGAAGATAAGGCGGCGGGCGCGGAGAGAATTGGCCACCGCGGCGGCGGCGACGTCGGCGTTCGTATTGTAGGCCTGGTCATCGGCGTCGAGCGCAATAGGCGACACAACTGGCAAGTAGCCATCAGAGAGTGCCTTCTTGATGAGCTTCGTCTTCACGAACTTAATGTCCCCGACAAAGCCAATGTCGACCGGTTGGCCGGCGTCGTCGGCGCCGAGAAACTTCTCGCAAAGATTGACGTGGTTTCCCGGCATGCCGAGCGGGTTGGCTCCGCGGGCCTTGAGGGACTCGCAGATCTGTCCGTTGATCTCGTTGTTGAGGGTCTCCTCGACGATCTTGACCGTCGCGGCGTCGGTAACGCGCATCCCGCCTCGGAACTCGGATTTAATACCGGCCTTATCCATAGCCCGGGTGATGGCCTTACCGCCGCCGTGAACGACGACGACCTGGATGCCGACGGCGGCCAAGAAGGCGATATCCGTGGCAACGCGGTCGCGGCCTTCTGGATTCGGATCATCCATGAAGCTACCGCCGTACTTCACCACGAAGGTGGAGCCACGGAACTTGTGGATGTAGGGAAGCGCCTCGAGAAGGACCTCGGCTTTTTGCGTGGCAGGAATGCTCATCTTACGAGAGGGAGTGTCGGGATTGCGGACGGGTGAGTAAACGGAAAACCTTACTCGCTCTTATTGTAGTTCACGTAGCCGTCGGTAAGGTCGGCGGCCAGAAGCCGGAACTTCGCGTCGCCGAGGTTGAGCTTCAGCCGGACGGCGAAACGGGCGGCCTTCACGACCTGCTTCCATTGGGGCTTGTTCTCGGGTAGCGGCTTGCCGCCGAGGACGGCCGGGACGTCGTCATAATAGATGTCCAGCTTGGCTTCGTCGAGGCCGGTACGGGCATAGCCGGCGGCATCGGCGAGGCGGCCCCAGTTGGGGTCTTCGCCATACCAGGAGGATTTCACCAGCAGGGAGTTGCCGATTGCGCGGGCGATCTTCTCGGCGTCGTTACGGGTGCGGGCGCCTTCGATTTCCACGGACACGACCTTGGTGATCTTCTCGCCATCGCCGACGATCTTCTCCGCCAGAGCGAAGCACACTTTGTCGAGGGCTTCCTGGAAGAGGTTCCGGAGGCCGGCGGGGGCGGAAGCACCCACGGACATGCCCGAGACGCCCGAGGCGAGGAGCAGGACGGTGTCATTGGTGGACATGTCGCCGTCGACGCTGACGCAGTTAAAGGACTGGTCCGAAGCGGACTTCAGGGCCGTCTTGAGCTCCGCAGGCGAAGCGGCCGCGTCGGTGCAAACGAAGGCGAGCATCGTGGCCATGTTGGGCTCGATCATGCCGGCGCCCTTGGCGATACCAGCGATGGTGACTGTCTTACCTCCCCAGACGAAGCGCGCGGTGACGGACTTCGGACGGGTGTCAGAGGTCAGGATGGCGTTGGCGGAGCGGACGCCTTCGGCGGCGTCGCGCGACAGGCGGGCAGCGGAGGCCTGGATACCCTCGGCGACCTTGGTCATCGGAAGTAGCTCGCCGATACGACCAGTGGAGCAGACCAGAAAAGCGTCGTTGGGCGCGCCCACGGCGGCGGCGGAAAGCTTCGCCATCGCGATGGCGTCAGCATCGCCTTGGGCGGCCGTACAGGCGTTGGCGTTGCCGCTGTTGCCGACGATACCACGAATCTTGTCCGCGGAAACGGCGAGCACCTGCTGGCAGAAACGTACCGGGGCGGCCTTCACGTCGTTGGTGGTGAAGACGCCAGCGGCGGCGCACGGGCGATCGGCGACCACGAGCGTCAGGTCGAGGCGGTCGAGGCCCTTGTTACGGATATCGCAGCCGGCGGCGCCGACGCGGAAGCCGGGCACGTCGGAGACGCCCGGCGAATCATTGGTGAACTCGATGGACATGGAAAATCAGCGGAGGCCTTCGGACTCGTCCCAACCCATCATCAGGTTGAGATTCTGGACCGCCTGACCGCCGGCGCCCTTGAGGAGATTATCGATCACCGAGGTGATGATGAGATTGCCCGTCCGCACGTCGGCGACGACGGAGCAGGCGACCCGGTTGGTATTTGCAACGTGCGCGGTGTCAGGGAATTCGCCGGACTTGAGCAAGGTCACGAACGGCCGGCCAGCATAGGCCTTCTGCCACACGGCCTCGACTTGGGCGACGGTGACGCCGGGGGCGGGCACGACGATGGTGGTGGCGATACCCCGATGCATCGGGGCGAGGTGCGGATTGAACTGGACCACGACTGGCTGGCCGGCGGCCACGCCGAACTGCTCCTCAATCTCGGCGATGTGCCGGTGGCCGGGGATACCGTAGGCCTTGAGCGAACTGTTGCGCTCGGAGAACAGGAAAGCCACGTCGGCCTTTTTGCCGGCCCCGGAGACCCCGCTGTACGAGTTGATGATCAGCCGGCCCGGCTCAGGCTTGAGCAGGCCCGCGCGCAGGAGCGGCACGAGCGGCACCTGAATGCTGGTCGGGTAGCAACCCGGACAAGCGATGAGCTTGGCGGATTTCCAGACGTCATCGGTCTGGAGTTCCGGGATGACGTAACGGGCCAGCGCGGCGAGCGCCGGGGCCGGATGGTCGTGCCCGTAATACTTTTTGTATAAGCCGAGGTCGCGCAGACGGAAGTCGGCGGACAGGTCGAGCACCCGCTTACCGGCCGCGACGAGCGGCTGAGCGTATTCGGCGGCGATGCCGTGCGGCAGCGCTAGGAACCAGACGTCCACATCGGACTGCGCGCACTCCTCGGGGGAGGATGCGGAGAAGACCAAGGCGGGGTCGACGATGCCGCGGAGGCGCGGGATC
>CAXNEN010000110.1:0-5410 GCA_964201505.1 Opitutales bacterium | reverse complement strand
GCCCGCTACCCGGAACATCGCCGACGCCGCCTATTGGAATGGCTACGCCAACCTTTCGGATACGCAAATCAGGGCGCTCGCGGTCGCGACGGTCGCCGAAGTGAAGGCCCGGGCGAAATTCCTCCAGCGCACGGAGCGCGATCAGGAGTACCCGCCCGCCGCCCGCCGCTTCCTCGGCTTCCCCGCCGCCCAGAGTCCGGGGACACCTTTCCTCGGTCTCTGTGAGTTTGTGAACCGCTTCCTCGGTCCGACCAAGAAAGCCGGAGCCCTCGTCGGGACGACCGCATCGGCGAATAACTCCTATTACCAGATCGAAAACACCGCCGTAGACACCACGCTGCCCGTCACCGCACAAAACGCCCGCTGGATGTTCCGGTCAGGCACCTTGGAATCGGCTATCGCGCGGGCCGATAAGGCCCTCGGTTCCGAAACCCTCGCGAAGATGCCCAGCGGATCTAGCGCGAAAATGATCGACCCATCCGTCTCGCACAACTGGACCAATGGCGGCGTCGCTGGCGGCCGCACCGGGATGCCTCCGGGACTCTATTTCCGCAACGTGGAGATCCTCGACACCGATAATGTCAACCGGACCCACTCTGGCTTTGGCGCCAATGGCTGCCTCTTCCAAGGCGACCTCCTACAGGCGCTTGGTCCGGCGCTGGCGACGCGCTCCGACACGTTCAAGATCCGGGCCTACGGCGAGGCCGACGAAGACATGGGGCCTGGTCAAGGGGCGGTGCTCGAACTGGTCGTGCAGCGCTCCCCGAACTACATCGACCCCGCGACCGCCCCTCACGATCGTCTGCGAGATACTGGCCGCCTGCCGGTCAACGTGCTGCTGGGGCGACGCTACATCATCCTATCCTTCCGCTGGCTCTCGCCCTCTGAAATCTGACCACCCCATGGAAACGCTCAGCCTCCGGTCTATCCGTAAGACCTTCCCCACCCCGACGGGACCGTTGACAGTCCTCGATGACGTCAACCTGACGATTGCGCCCGGGGAGTTTTTCTTCCTGCTCGGTCCCTCCGGCTGCGGCAAGACGACGCTACTGCGCTGCCTGGCCGGTCTGGACTTCCCAACCTCCGGCGCGATCTTCTTCGGCGATCGCGATGTGACGGACATGGCGCCGCACTTGCGGGAAACCGCCATGGTCTTCCAGAGCTACGCCCTGTGGCCGCACCTGAGTGTGTCGGAGAACATCGCCTTCGGGCTCGTGGAGCGCAAGATTCCCGCCCCTGAACGCGACCGACGCGTACTCGAAGCTTTGGCCTCCGTCCGCCTCGATGGGCTGGGCGACCGTTCCATCGACCAACTTTCGGGCGGCCAGCAGCAACGCGTCGCCCTCGCCCGCGCCTTAGTCGTCCGCCCTCGCTGCCTGCTATTAGACGAACCGCTCTCGAACCTCGACGCCCAGCTACGCGTCGAGATGCGCCAAGAGATCCGCCGCATCGTGAAAGAGAATGGCCTCACCGCCGTGTACGTGACGCATGACCAGGAAGAAGCCCTGGCCATGGCGGACCGGATGGCGATCCTGAGCCGCGGCCGCGTCGCCCAAGTCGGTACCCCCGAGGAAGTCTATCGTCGACCCGTGACATCGGAAGTAGCCCGCTTCATCGGCGAGACCAACCTACTCGCCGTCGAGATCATCGGACAGGACGGGGCCACGATCTCAGTGCGTTCCGCCGCCGGGGTCCTCACCGGCATCCTCGGCGACCCGCACCAGAAAGCCACGGCCGGACAGCTCGCGGAACTTTCGGTCCGCCCCGAAGCCTGGCGGCCGGCGAACATCGGAGAGGCCAATGCGGTGACCGGTGTCGTCGTCGAAAAGATCTACCTCGGACAGCGGGCGCAGCTCACCTTGCGGACCCAGCTGGGTCTACTGCGCATCGTCATCATCAATCCGCCGGGCGACCTGACGACCGGCCATGAACTCACCGTCGCCGTCGCCACCTCGGACGTCGTGGTGCTTCCGCGGAAATGAAGTCGACCCGTGCATGGTGGATTACTTTGGGCGTACTGGCGGTCCTGATCGCCTTACCCATGCTGCTGCGCAAGGACACGACCCAGCGCCCGGCGCCCGGCACGCGGCGCCTCGTCGTCTTCACGCCGCACAGCGAAACGATCCGACGGGAATTCTCGGAAGCCTTCTCCCGCCACTGGCGCGCTGCGCACGGCGAGGATGTGTACATCGATTGGCGCAGTCCCGGCGGGACCTCCGAAATCCGCCTGATGCTGGACGCCGGCTATAAGGCGGCGGACGAAGAAAAGCGGGCGGGCATCGGCGTCGATGTCTTCTTCGGCGGCGGCGAACCAGACTTCGCCAGCCAAGCCAAGAAGGGGCGCCTCTTGCCGCTCCGCGCGTTCACGCGACACCCGGAGTGGTTCGCAACGGGCGGACCGATTCCGGAATTCTTTACCGGCGAGCGCCTGTGGGCCAAGGATAAGACTTGGAGCTCCTCCTGCCTTTCACGCTTCGGCATCTGCTGGGCGCCGACGCGCTGGCGCGCCAACGGCCTGCCGGACCCCGTCCGCTGGGCGGACCTCGCCGACCCACGTCTCCGTGGACAGTTGGCCCTCGCCGATCCCACCAAGAGCGGCTCCGTGGCGCGAGCGTTCGAGCTCATCATCCAGGCCGAGATCCAGCGCAGCCTGCAGGCACCCGAACGGGCAGCGCTCCCGGAAAAAGACCGCCTCGCGCTGGGCTGGACGGACGGCTTCCGCCTAGTGCAACGGATGTCGGCCAACGCTCGCTACTTCTCTGACAGCTCCACCAAAATCCCGCTCGATGTCGCCGACGGCAACGCGGTCGCTGGCATGTGCGTGGATTATTACGGGGCCGCCTTCGCCCATCAGGTCAACCGGCCTAATGACGTGCGTCTCATCTGGACGGCCCCCGCCGGCGGCACGACCGTGAGCGGCGACCCCATCGGCGTCCTACGCGGCGCGCCTGAACAGGAACTGGCCCAGTCCTTCGTCGAATTCGTGCTCAGCCCCGAAGGCCAGGCGCTCTGGAGTTCGCCTGTCGGTGCCACGCACGGACCGCGCGATCGCGAGCTCTTCCGCCCGCCCGTCCGCCGCGACACCTACGCGACCCTGCCGCCGGAACGCGCCGTCCTATCGCCCTACGTCGGCACCGACCATCTCCAATACCGCCCCGAGCTCACCGCCGCTTCGTTTGGGACCATCCGCCGTGCGGTGCGCGTGATGTGTATCGACACGCACGAGGAACTCAAAGAAGCCTGGGCGGAGATCATCAAGGCCGGCATGCCAGCGGACGCTTTGGCCGTCATGGGCGACGTCAGCGCCCTGCCTTATCGCGCCGGCGGCGAAGGCGATCCCGGACTCGAAAGCCGCGATGCCCTCGTCTCAGCGCGACGCATGACGGAACTCGGCGCCATCTTCCGCGAGAACTACCGCCGCGCGGCCGAGCTCGCGCGCCAGCACCAGGAGAAACGCTGACATGGACCGCCGCACCGCTTGGATCCTCTGCGCCGCCGTCGGGCTCCTGCTCGCCGTCGGCTTCCTCTACCCCGCCTTCTGCGTCTTGCGTGAAGCGTTCGTCGACCCGCTCGACGGCGGCTTCACGTTCGGCTACGTCCTCGCCGTATTACGCGACCCGCTATACCGCGACGGGCTCACCAACGCCTTGCTCCTCGGATTAGCCAGCACGGTCGTCGCGGGCCTACTCGCCCTACCCCTCGCGCTGCTCAATCACCGCTATAGCTTCCCTGGCCGGGGCTTCCTCGCGCTGGCGCTGCTCGTACCGATGATCCTGCCGCCTTTCGTGGGCGCCATCGGCATCAAGTGCATCCTCGGAACGGAGGGTTCGTTTAACGCTGTGCTGGCCGGACTGGGCTGGATGGATCCACTGCACCCACGTGACTGGATGGCCGAGAACCGGCTGCTCGGGATCGTCGTGATGAACGCGCTCCACCTTTATCCGATTCTCTACCTCAACCTCGCCGCCGCGTTGGCGCAGATGGATCCAGCCATGGAGCAGGCCGCGGCCAACCTCGGCTGTTCGCCTTGGCGGCGGCTCACGCGGGTGACCCTGCCCATCATCACCCCGGGACTGTTCGCTGGCGGAGCGCTCGTCTTCATCTGGGCCTTCACGGAGCTCGGCGTGCCACTCGTCTTCGACTTCCCCCGCGTGGCGCCGGTGCAGATCCTGGACGGCATCAAGAACCTCGACCGTAATCCGCTGCCCTACGCGCTTACCACCATCGTGCTGGTCGTGGCCAGCGGCGTCTTTCTCGCCTCGAAGCTCTTGTTCGGCAGCGGCCGGCACGGCGCCGCGCCCCGCCCGAGTCTGCGCTCGACCCCGCAGCCGCTGCTCGGCTGGCGCGGGTGGGCATGCAGCGGGCTCTTCGCGGGCGTCGCGGCATTGGCCTGCCTACCGCACCTTGGCGTAATCCTCATGTCGGTCTCCGGCCATTGGCATAACTCCGTGCTGCCGGCCGAACTGACGCTGGCACACTGGCAGGAAGCACTCGGCAGCGCCTTGGTCGTGCCTTCAATCCAGAACAGCCTATCCTACGCCGGCCTCGCCACCGCCATCGCGGTGGTCATGGGTGTCGCCGCCGCGTGGGTCATCGCCCGATCCGACCTGCGCATCCGCCATCTGCTCGACACCCTCACGATGTTGCCGCTCGCCGTGCCGGGTCTCGTGTTGGCTTTCGGCTATCTGTCGCTGTCCCAGGAAGGCAAACCCTTCGCCATGCTCGTTGGCGCCGGCGGCAGCCCGCTCCTACTCCTCGCGCTCGCTTACGCCGTCCGACGTCTACCTTACGTGACGCGAGCGGCGATTGCTGGTCTCCAACAGTGCGACCCCGTGCTCGAGCAGGCCGCGCGTTCCATGGGAGCCTCGGGCTGGTCCACCCTGCGCCGGATCTCCCTGCCCTTACTCGGGGCGCACCTCGCCGCCGGCGGCGTGCTGGCGTTCGCCTTCTCGATGCTCGAGGTCAGCGACAGCCTCATCCTCGCCCAGCGCGCGGAGCATTTCCCCATCACCAAGGCGACCTTCTCCCTCATGAGCGCGCTCGGCGACGGGCCGCAGCTGGCCGCGGCCCTCGGCGTCTGGTCCATGGCGTTCCTTTCGGCCGCACTCATCGGCGCCTCTTTGCTCAGCGGAAAGCGCGGCGGCTTGTCCGGCGAATAAACCCTCGGTCGACTTAGGCCTTGCGCCTACGCCGACGGATGGCCGCTGCGGCCAGGAGGAGCGCGCCGAGACCCAAGCCATAGGTCGAAGGCTCGGGCACGGCTGCCGTGAGCGTCATCGTCTGCGTGTTTTGATCAAAGGACATCGCCCAGAGGCCCGCATCGGACGAAGTGCCGTCGGTATAGCGGAACTGCGAGACATCATACGTGAACAGGTCAGCGATATTGGTCCCAAGCGTGGGCTTCGTCACC
>CAXNEN010000109.1:0-5412 GCA_964201505.1 Opitutales bacterium | reverse complement strand
GGCGCCCTGACGATGGGGGTCGCCACGATCCTCGAAGCGCGGCGCGTCGAACTCATCGCCTTCGGCGAGGCCAAGGCCGCAATTATCCGACGCGCGATGAAAGAGGCCCCTTCCCCGAGCTGTCCGGCCACTTGGCTGCAACAGCATACCGGCTGCACATTCCACCTCGACGCGGCGGCCGCCAGGGCGCTTTGACCTGTCAGATGGACGTCGCCCCCCGCCATCGCTCCGGCATCGATCCAGGCCTGGTCCCGGCGGTACTCTGGACCCGCGCCTACCTGAAAAGCTGCGATCGCACAGGAGGCTCCACCGACCTCACCATCGCGCTGCGCCGCGAAGATGGCACCGCCTCCCTATTCCCCACCCGGGTCCTCGCCTCCGGCGTCGATGATGCCGCGACTTATCTTCACGTCGAACGCACCGTAAAGTTCCTACTCTGGTCCCGTGGAGCCTCCGACATCCTGCTTTGCGGCCCTGAAGCCGCCCAACTCGCCCTCCGCCTGCAGGCCGATTACTCTTCTGCAGGCTGCCGCGCCTTCGATGCCGATTTTTTCCGCAAGGTCTTCGAGAGACCCCTGACCTTCCAGGCGATCGACGCATCTGGACTTCCGGTCGCCTCCGCCGCGCCTCTACCCCTTGGTCGCAATCTGGACGGCTGCCGCATCGGCTTCGACCTCGGCGGCTCCGACCGCAAGTGCGCTGCCCTCATCGACGGTCAGGTCGTCTTCTCTGAGGAAGTGAGGTGGGATCCCTACTTCCAGTCCGACCCGGCCTATCACCTCGCCGGCATCCGGCATTCGCTGGATCTCGCCGCCCGCCACCTTCCACGTGTCGACGCCATTGGTGGTTCTTCCGCCGGCGTCTACGTGAATAACAAGGTTCGGGTCGCTTCGCTCTTCCGCGGAATCACCGATGCGGGCATTTTTGATTCCCAGGTACGCGACATCTTCCTAGGTCTCGCCAAGTCCTACGGCGTTCCGTTTGAAGTCCTCAATGACGGCGACGTCACCGCCCTCGCCGGCTCGATGTCCCTCGGACGTAACGCCGTCCTCGGCGTGGCGATGGGCACCAGCGTGGCTGCCGGGTACGTCGACAAAGCCGGAAACCTTACCAACTGGCTCAGCGAACTGGCCTTCGTGCCCGTGGACTACCGGCTAAACGGCCCCGCGGACGAATGGTCCGCCGATCGCGGCTGCGCGGTGCAATATTTCAGCCAGCAAGGGGTCGGCCGCCTGCTACCGCTCGCTGGCATCGACCTACCCGCCGCGATGCGCCTGCCCGAGCAGCTTGAAGAGCTCCAGAAACTCCTGCTCGTCGCCGACCCACGGGCGCAGCAGGTCTATGAGACCATTGGGATCGCCTTGGGCTACGCGATTGCCCACTTCGCCAGTTTCTACGAGATGAGCTGCCTGCTCATCATGGGCCGGGTCACCTCCGGCCAAGGCGGCACCCTCATCATCGAGCAGGCTCGCTTGGTCCTGCGCGATGAATTCCCCGAACTTCGCATCGACCTCGTGGTGCCCGCTGAGAAAGATAAACGCCACGGCCAAGCCATCGCGGCCGCCTCCCTTCCCGCCTTGAGCCGATGATTTCCCTCAACCCCCTCGCGCGCCTCGTGACCCCAGACGGCCAGACCGGGCCGGACGCCATCAGCCGCACCACCCACCTCGGCATCGGCGCCCACCAGGATGACCTCGAGTTCATGGCCTTCCATGGGATTCTCGCCTGCTACGATCGGACGGATTGCTGGTTCGGGGGCGTGACGATTACCGACGGCCGCGGCAGCTCTCGGGCCGGCCAGTTCAAGGACTGGACCGACGACCAGATCGCCGCCGAACGTATCCGCGAGCAAGAAGCCGCCGCGGTCATCGGCCAATATTCCTTCATCGCCCAACTGGGCTTTGGCAGTGCGGCCGTCCGCGACGCCCAGCAGTCCGCCGTCCGCGACGATCTTCGCTGTATCCTCGAAGCCAGCCGTCCCGAGGTCGTCTACCTGCACAATCTGGCCGACAAGCACGACACCCATGTAGGGTGTGCACTCCGCTGCATCGAAGCCATGCGCCAATTACCTAAGGCTCACCGGCCCAAAATGGTCTATGGATGCGAAGTCTGGCGCGACCTCGATTGGCTCGTCGACAGCGAGAAGACGGCCATGCCCATCTCGGCGCGCCCCGAACTGGCTCGCACCCTTAATGAGGTCTTCGCCACGCAGATTGCGGGAGGCAAGCGCTACGACCTCGCCGTCCTTGGCCGCCGCACGGCTAACGCAACCTTCAGCAACGCCCATTCCACCGACCAAGAATCCGCCATGCAGTGGGCGATGGACCTCACTCCGCTGGTCCAGGACGACTCCCTCGACCCCGTCGCCTACACGGTCGGCTTCATCGATCGCCTTAAAGCCGACGTGACCACCCGCATCCGCAAATCTCTCTGATATGAAGCCTACCCTTCTCGTTCTCGCCGCCGGCATGGGTAGCCGCTACGGCGGACTCAAGCAGATCGACCCGATGGGCCCCTCCGGAGAGACCATCCTGGACTACTCGGTGTTCGACGCTCTCCGCGCTGGCTTCGGCAAGGTGGTCTTCATCATCCGTCCTGATTTCGAGCAGGACTTCCGTGACCGTATCGCCGCGAAGTTCGCCGGCCGGATCGAAGTCGGCTTTGCCTTCCAGACGATCGACCAACTGCCCGCCGGCTTCTCGGTTCCAGTCGGCCGTGAAAAGCCTTGGGGCACCACCCATGCCATCCTCTGCGCACGCGATGCCGTGGACGCACCCTTCGCGGTCATCAACGCCGATGACTTCTACGGCCGGGATTCCTACGCGACGCTGGGCCGCTACCTCGCCGCCCTCTCCAATGAGTCCACGGCTTACGCCATGGTGGGCTTCACGCTCAAGAACACCCTCTCCGAACACGGCACCGTCGCCCGCGGCGTCTGCCAGACCGATGCCGCCGGCCATCTGACCGACATCCAGGAGCTGACGAAGATCGCCAAGCTCACTCAGGGAGCTGAACATCGCGGAGATGATGGTAAGGTCGTGACGCTCACCGGCGAAGAACCCGTCTCGATGAACATGTGGGGCTTCACTCCTGCGATTTTCCCGCAACTCGAAGCCGACTTCCGCGCCTTCTTAACCACCCAAGGCTCCGAAATGAAAAGCGAGGCCTACATCCCGATGTCCGTCGGCAGTCTGATTCGCGCCAGCCAAGCGACCTGCCAGGTGCTGCGTTCGGACTCGACCTGGTTCGGCGTGACCTATCGCGAAGACAAGCCCGTCGTCCAAGCCAGCATCGGTCAACAGGTTAATAGCGGAGCCTACCCTCCCTCCCTCTGGGCGTGACGATGATCGCCGCCGCTGGACATGATGCCGTCGCAATTGCCCGGGAGTTTGCGCTCTCCGGCGAGATTTTGTCGGCCTCCCCCTACGGTAGCGGCCACATCAACGATACCTACAAGGTCGACGTAAAGCCCGCCGGCGGCCCGCGTCGCTACGTGCTCCAACGCATCAATCACAACGTCTTCCGCCGGCCTGACGAACTCATGGCCAACGTGGAGCGGGTGTGTGCCCACGCCTACGCCAAACTAAAGCAGGCCGGCGTACCCGACGCCGAACGCCGCACGCTCCGACTCCTCCCTACCCTTACCGGCAAGGCCTGGCACATCGACGCCGCCGGCAATCGCTGGCGCTGTTACCACTTCATCGAAGGTGCCACCGGCCATGATGTCGTGCGTTCGCCGGAACAGGCTTACGCCGCCGCTAAGTCCTTCGGCGCCTTCCAGTCGCTGCTCGCCGACCTTCCCGGCGGCCGTCTGCTCGAGACGATTCCGGATTTCCATCACACTCCCGCCCGCTTCGCCCGCTTCCAGCAGGCCTTGGCGCAGGACGCCCAGGGCCGGGCTGCGGCCTCCGTGCCCGAGATCGCCTTCGCCTTGGCCCGCGCCCACGAGGTCAACGTCGTCGTCGATGCCCTACGTGACGGCACCCTGCCCGAACGCGTGACGCACAATGACACCAAGCTGAACAACGTCCTACTCGACGACGTCACCCAGGACGGCGTCTGCGTCATCGATCTCGATACGGTGATGCCCGGCTCGGCGCTCTATGACTTCGGTGACCTCGTGCGCACCTCGACTTCGCCAGCGGCCGAGGACGAGACCGACCTCTCCAAGGTGCAGATGCAATTCCCGATGTTCGCGGCCTTGGTCAAAGGCTACCTCGAATCCGCCAACGGATTCCTCACGCCGAAGGAGAAAGAGCTGCTGCCGTTCGCCGGCAAGCTCATCACTTTCGAGATCGGCCTGCGCTTCCTGACCGATTGGCTGGAAGGCGACATCTACTTCAAGACCAAGTGCCCGACGCACAACCTCGACCGCACCCGCACCCAGTTCAAGCTGGTCGAATCGATTGAAGACCAGCTCCCCGCCATGCAGGCACTGATCGCACGCGCATGAGTAAGCACATCCTTATTACCGGCGGTGCGGGATTCATCGGCTCCCACCTGGCACGTCATTTTGCCGAGCAAGCCGAAGTCACGGTACTGGATGACCTGCGCAGTGGCCATGCGGGCAATCTGGAAGGCGTTCGTTGCCGCTTCCTCCCAGGCTCCATCCTCGATGCCGCGGCCCTCAAGCAGGCCATCGCCGGCGCTGAGGAAATCTATCACCTCGCCGCGATGATTTCGGTACCGGAGTCCGTCGCCAAGCCGGCCGAGTGCGCCGAGCTGAACACCGAGGGTACCCGCCGAGTGCTGGAAGCCGCGCTGACCGCCGGCGCCCGTAAGGTCGTCCTGGCCTCCTCCGCCGCCATCTACGGGGACAACCCGACGGTGCCGAAGCTCGAGTCGATGCTGCCGGAGCCAAAATCTCCCTACGCTGAGACCAAGCTCGCTGGGGAGAAGTTACTCGAACAGTACCGCGTCACCCATGGCCTCGGCACCACGAGCCTACGCTTTTTCAACGTCTTCGGACCGCGACAGGATTCACGTTCCGCCTACGCGGCAGCCGTTCCCATCTTTATCGCCAAAGCTCTCTGCGATGACCCGATTAGCATCCATGGTGACGGCGGTCAGACGCGCGACTTCATCCACGTGACCGACATCGTCGCAGCGCTCGCCTATGCGGGTGACTCGAAGGATATGTCGGGCACTTACAACGTCGGCTACGGCCAAAGCCAGTCGATCCTCGCGCTCGCTCAGGAGATCATCCAGCTCACTGGCTCCAAGTCCAAGATCGAATATCTACCGCCCCGTGCCGGTGATATCCGTCATTCCGTGGCTTCGACCGAACGCCTTTTGTCCGCCGGATGGAAACCGCAGTCGTCCGTCAGCGTAGGGCTAGCGGAGACAATCGCCGCCTTCCGCCGACTCAAGGCGTGACGACCAACGTCGTGCGCAGGAGTTCCTCCTGGCCGT
>CAXNEN010000108.1:0-5432 GCA_964201505.1 Opitutales bacterium | reverse complement strand
CCCCGGCCGACTTCGTCACTTGATTGACAAGCACGAGCGGAATACCCGCCGCCTTGGCGCGATCCACAGCCGGGGTGCTAGCCTCGAGCTCGCAAGGATTAAGGATGATCGCATCGACCTTCTGCGCGATGAAGTTTTCGACCTGGCTGAACTGCTTTTGGACGTCGGACTGCGCGTCGACCATGACCAACTTCACGCCCGGTTTTGTCTTGGCGTAATCCACGACGGCTTCCGATAGCTTCGCAGTGTATTCAGCTGAGAGGTCACGGGAGGAGAAACCGATGAGGATTTCGCCCTCCTTACGGGCTTCGGCTTTCTTGCAGCCAGAGACAAATGAGAGCGAGAACGTGAGGGCGCAGACAGCCAGAAAGGCCGAGAAGGCTTTGCGAGGGGTAAGACGCATCCCAGACTTTTAAGAACGGGCCTGACGACGGTCGAGCCAAACCGCACCCACGATGATGACACCTTTGATGACAGCCTGGTAATACGAAGAAACACCCTGTAAATCCAAGCCATTGTTGATCACGCCGATGAGCAGGACTCCGAGCAAGGTGCCCGTGATCGTGCCGACCCCGCCGGCTAGGCTGGTGCCACCGATGACCACGGCCGCGATGGCGTCGAGTTCATAGGCTTGTCCAGCGTTGGGCTGACCGGTGGTGATGCGTGCGGCAAGGACCACACCGGCGAGACCCGTGAGGAGTCCGCAAAGGCCATAGGCGAAGAGCTTTACCTTTTCGACCGGTACGCCAGCGGCTCGTGCCGCGTTCTCATTGCCGCCGACGGCGTAGATATGGCGACCGAGGCGGAAGTTTCGGAGGAAGTACCAAGCCGCAGCGGCGACGCCGGCAAAGCAGAGCACGGGAATCGGCATGCCGAAGAAGTCTCCGGCCAGAGCCGTCAGTTCGTTTGACATGTCAGCTACCGGCCGGCCGCCGCTGAAGATGAGGGCTAGTCCGCGCGCGATGGTCATCATCCCGAGAGTGACGATGAACGGGGCGACACCCCCACGGGTCACGAGCACGCCGTTGACGAGCCCGCAGGCAGCACCGGTGAGTAGACCGACCGCGATGGGCACGAATACCAAATGGTCGCCCGGATGAGCGAAGGTCGCGCAAACGACGCCGCTGAGGGCGACGACCGAACCGAGGGAGAGATCAACCCCGCCAGTGAGCAGGACGAAGGTCACGCCCACGGCAAGGATACCGTTGATGGAGACCTGACGGGCGACATTAGTGAGGTTCGCGACGCTCAGGAAGCTATCGGTCGAGAGCGACAAGAACAGCCCGACGAACATAATGACGACCAGGAGGCCGAAGCGATGGAGCAGATTACGATCGAGGGTGAGCATGGCGTTATAAGGGCATAGCGTGGCGGAGCACGTTCTCCTGATCGGTCTGCGTAGCGTCGAGGGTGGCGGCTACGGAACCTCGGCGGAGGACGACGATACGGTGGGCTAAGGCAAGCACCTCAGGGAGTTCGGAAGAGATCAGTAAGATTGCCTTGCCGGCGCGAGCCAGTCGTTGAATCAGCGCGTAGATTTCGGCCTTCGCCCCAATGTCGATACCACGGGTGGGCTCATCCAGAATGATGAGCTCCGGATCGGTCAAAAGGGAGCGGGCGAAGAGTGCCTTCTGCTGGTTACCACCGCTCAACTGGCCAATCGGCTGCGCCGAACTGCTGGCCTTAATCGAGAAGCCCGCCATCTGGGCTTCCTGTACGACGACTTCGGCCGAATGCTTCAGCATGGGTCCGTAGCATAAGTCGCGCAAGGCGGTCAGCGTGATGTTCTGACCCACGCTGAGGGCGGGAATCAGTCCGAGGCCTTTACGATCCTCGGTGACCATGCCGATGCCAGCGGCTAAGGCGTCTCGGGGATTTCGAATGGAAAGAGGCTGACCCTTAAAGCGGATCTGTCCGCTCGTCGCCGGTTGCAGTCCATAGATTGCGCTAACGACTTCGGTACGACCGGCGCCCATCAAGCCGGCGAGGGCGATGACTTCTCCACGATGAATTCGGAAGCTGACGTCTCGATAGGCCGGCTCACGCGTAAGGCCAGTGACTTCGAGTAAGATATCCTTGGATGGTATCGGGCGGACAGGGTAGACGTCAGAGAGTTCTCGTCCGACCATCATCGTAATGAGCTTGGCGGGATTCAGCTCCGCCGCCGGCGCCGTGCCGACCAGACGGCCATCGCGCAGGACCGAGATCCGATCGGCTAGCTTGAAGACCTCATCCATCTTATGGGTCGTATAAACCACTGCCACACCGCGGGTCGTGAGGCGGGTGATGGCCCGAAAGAGGGCGGCGACCTCGTGGTCGGAAAGCGCCGCAGTCGGTTCGTCCATCAAGATGACGTCCGCTTGTCGTCCCAGCGCCTTAGCAATCTCAACCACCTGAGTCTGTGCCACGGTCAGCGTGCGCATCATCTGTGTCGGACTGATATTAGATTCAAGTTCGCCCAATAGTTCTTTGGCACGCACCAGTTGGGCGGCGCGATCGATGAGACCGAAGGCGGAGCAAGGCTCGCTGCCGAGAGTAATATTCTCCGCCACCGTCAGATCAGGGATGGGCATCAATTCCTGATGGATCATGGCTATGCCCGCAATCAAGGCGACATGCGGGGACGTGAAGTTGGCGCGAGCGCCGCGCCATTCGACATGGCCCGCGTCTGGCTGATAGAGACCTGCAAGCACCTTCATCAAGGTCGACTTACCGGCGCCGTTCTCCCCCATCAGGGCATGTACTTCGCCGGGTCGAAATTCGACCGACGTTGGGTACAAGACGGTGAGCCCTCCGAAATCCTTGCGTAGTTCGAGGGCTCGGAGCATGACGGGAATCAGCAGCAGCCCGAACCGGGAGCACAGGCTGATTTATTCTGAAGATTAGCCGGGAAGCAGACGTCCTCGGCGAGGCAAGCCGTGTGGCGCATACCGAGGGAGAGGACGACCTGCTTTTCTTCGACGCGGGTAGCGATGACCGGGAAGACCGAAAGGTAAGGGGCTTCGGCTTCGACCTCGACGGGTAGGTTCATCGAACTGAGCACGCCGGCCCCTTTGGCCAGGATCTGGGCGAACTTCGCCGCCGTGATGCGGTGCTCCGTGTCGTCGGCTTGGTAGACCTGGAGGCGGCAGCTCGAGTCGGTGCGCAGGGTACCGCCGCAGTCGACGAACTTCTTGTCGATGCGGGCGACCTCCGTCACATGAACGTGAGGGCTGAGCAACGTCGTGGTCGGGAGCTCGAAACGCACGATCCGTCCATCCGCCTTATTCAAGGCCTCCACGAGCTGCTGAAGGGAAAGGGGGATGGGGGAGAGTTTCATCGAGAGGGAAGGTCTTTTGCTACGTCAGCCGGCCAAGCGGACAGGGGACGAATGGCCATGCGGCGGTACTCGCACTCGGCGGCTTCGGACTGGATCTGGAGTTTACCTGACTTCAGGGGGACGTCGACCGTCGAACCTTTCTCGCGGTAGCGGGAATTCAGGATTACGTTGACCGTCTTGCCGTTAAGGCGGAAGACGGCGTCGCCGTTGAGGGCGAAGCACTCAATCATGTTCCATTCGCCAAAAGGCTTCTCGTCGTAATTCGTGCCGTGCCAGACGCGGGCATTGACGGTCGTCAGGGTACCCTTCGGGTCGTAGACGCGCTTCTTCACCGGATCATCGGTGCGAATCGGGATTTCTGCCATTGCACCGGACAAGGGCCAATAATCGCCGATGTCGCCTTCCTGGACCTGCAGCTCTTGGCTACGCATCCAGAACTTCCCGGTGGCGCCATGTTCGCCGACGCAGAAGATCAGGATGCCATTGTCGCGCACCGCGGTCAGACGGGGTTCCCAGCGTTTCTCGCCCCAGCGTTGTTCGGTCTTCAGGTGGAAGTTATCGAACGACGCTAGCGAGCTGAGGGCACCGAAGACCTGGCCGGTGATATGGAGGACCGTCTCACCGTCGACCTGGCGGGTCGTGATCACCTTGAGCGGATCATTGTTGAGACCAAGGACGGGATCGTCCTTAGGCTTGGCGCCGCGGACGTAACCTGGAAGGTCGTAGGCACGGTGCACCGGGCCGAGCCATTTCTCCCACTGGGAGAGCTGGGGGTCGAGTAATGGGCGGAAGGATGATTCTTGGGCAAGGGCGACGGCGCCGAAGCCAAGCAGAGAGAGAAGAGTGAGTTTCATCGGTTTAGCGAATGTCGCGCCAGAGCCAGGTCAGGGCTTCCGGAAGGAGCTGGGCGCCGTGGCGGCTGTTGTGGGTGCCTTGGCCTTCGACGTAGATGTGATCGTATCCCTTTTCCTTCAGGGCGGCGGCCATCTTGCGGTTAGCCTCGGGCCAGCTGCCGTGCTCGTTGAGGAGATCGTTGGCGCCTTCTTGCTGGTAGACGCGGATGTTTTTACGTGAATTAGAAAGGACCCATTCTGGGTAGACGTCCCCGCCGGTCTCCTTGCCGCCACTGAGGTTGGCTCGAATCTTGGTGAAGCTGCCGATGGTCGTGAAGACCTTGCTGAAAGCATCAGGGCGATGCCACGCGGCGTTGAAGGCGCAGATACCGCCAGAAGATGCACCGGCGATGGCACGACGGGTCGGATCCTTCGAGAACTTGACGCCTTTCGATTCGGCGAGCGGGATCATCTCCTGGAGCAGGAATTTTACGTAGAGATCGGTGACGCTGTCGTATTCGAACGAACGGTTGGATTTTCCGAGCGCCTTGCCCTTCTTGTCCTTGCCGTTCGGATTCTTCGGATCGGGCGTGAAGCCGGGCGCGATGAAGAGGGCGATGGTCACGGGCATCTTCTTCTGGGCTATCAGGTTGTCGAAGACCACCGGTACGCGCCAGGCACCCGTTCGGTTGGCGTATCCAGGACCATCCTGAAAGACCATCAGGGCGGCTTCCTTGGTCGGGTCATACTGGGCAGGAATGTAAAGGGACCACTTGCGTCCGTAACCCGGGAAAGTCTTGGAGTCGGCGAAATCGTAGTCCGTCACCACACCCTTTGGCACGCCGGCCTTCTCCTGCGAGTCTGGGCCGAGGACGTACTGGGAGTCGTAGTCGGGCTTCTTGGGTTCAGCTGCCAGCAAGCCGATGGCAAGCAGGCAGGGGAGGAGGCGGAGTAGCTTCATGGGGGTGTCCCGATAAGAAGCCCGACCGAGGGGAGATACAAGCCCAAGCGGGTTAGGTCGGGGGCTCCGTGCCGACTTTCTTGAGGCGCCAGAGTTCAGGGAATTTCCAGTGCGTCAGGCCCATCACCCCAAACGTCGCCAGTCCCCCGAAGATGACCGAATTGACCGTCCCCATCAGACGGGCGGCAAGGCCGGATTCCGCCATACCGAGCTCGTTGGAGCAACCAATGAAGACCGCCGTCACGGCCGACACTCGACCCATCATCTCGGGCGGAACCGAGGTCTGCAAGATGGTCTGACGGATGATCACGTTTACCGC